>NZ_JBKYMO010000028.1:0-25088 GCF_047302915.1 Massilia sp. CT11-108
GGGGGCCGCCTTGGCCCCCGCCGCCGCGCCGGGGCGGCCCGGCGGGCGCCTTAACCCCGCCCCGGGGGCGCCAACCCCGGGTTTGGCACGCCCCTCTTTCATCCCTCTTCATTTGCTGCCTTCCGCCTGGCAGCCAGCCCCGTATTACATTTCGAATCGTCGCGAATTCCAATTCGAACATAAAGGGAAATATTCTTTGAATTAATTTCCCAATGTAACCGTTTATGGATTCCGATAAGAATTCCCTATTGTCGGTTGAGCATGGTCAAATCTTTATCGATGTGTATCGAGATAATAAATAGACCTACTCATCAGAATAACAAACGACAATTTATCCACCAATAAATATAAGTTTCAATTCGCTTTTCCGGGATGCCAGTGCTTGTTTCAAACTTTGGAAGTTTGCATTCATCAACTCACGCAACGCTTCAGAATCATGCCCAAGCTCAACCAAGTATTCGTTCGCCGAATCTGCTCCCGGATGGTGTCCATGCACCGCACGTCGAAAATCGCGCTGATGATCACGGCCGATCTGATCGCACTGCCGTTTTGTTTCCTGGGCGCGATGCTCCTGCGCGGCGGCGATTTGAAACTCGCCTCCCATTTCGGGCCGGGTTCTTATGTTCTCGTAGCAATCGTCACGATAGCGGCGTTTTCCATTTCGGATCTTTATCGCGCAGTGATTCGTTTCATCGACCAGCGTCTATTGAGCGCGACAGGCCTGGCATTGGCGATTGCCGTTCTTTGCGCATACACCATCACGTTTTCGGTGAACGAAGCAAATTTTCCACGCAGTGCTTTGGCCATTTATTGGTTTATCGCTTTTTCATATGTCGTGGCATCGCGCATCGGAGTGCGCAATCTGCTGCGCAACCTGAACGGGAACCAGCGCGGCACGTCGGAGGTGGTGGCAATCTACGGCGCCGGCGAATCCGGGGCGCAGCTGGCCCAAACGATGCGCAACAGTGACGAATATCGCCCTGTCTGCTTTTTCGATGACAAACGCGCGCTCAGTGAACGCACGATCGGCGGCCTCCGCGTTTTTCACACCGATCGTCTGGTGGAAACGGTCAATGCAATGGGCATCCGCTCGATCGTGATCGCCATCCCGGCCGTGGCCCCCGGCCGCCTGCGCGACATCATGCAGCGGCTGGCCCAGGCCGGTATCACGACCAAGATCCTGAGCCGTCTCGTCGACCTTGGCGACGACAAGGTCACGCCGCGCGAGAGCATCCGCGACCTGAAGTTCGAAGACCTTCTCGGCCGCGCGCCCGTGCCGCCGCGCCTCGACCTGTTTGCGCTCTGCGTACGCGCAAAAAACGTCATGGTCACGGGCGCAGGCGGCTCCATCGGCAGCGAACTCTGCCGCCAGATCGCCACCTTGAGGCCAAGCCGGCTGCATCTGCTCGACCACTCCGAATTTGCCTTGTACACGGTCCGCCAGGAGATGGCCAATCGCTTTCCCGACGTCCCCGTGGACGCGCATCTCGGCTCGGTCTGTAATACGGACCTGATCGAACGCATCCTGCGCGACAACCGCGTCGACACCATCTACCACGCCGCCGCGTACAAGCACGTTCCTCTTGTGGAAACGAATATCGTCGAAGGCCTGCGCAACAACGTGATGGGCGCCCAGGTGATCGCCACACAGGCGGCAAGGCACGGCGTCGAAACCTGCGTGCTGATTTCGAGCGACAAGGCGGTGCGTCCGACCAACATCATGGGCGCCAGCAAGCGCATCGCAGAACTCATCTTTCAGGCAGCGGCCGCGCGACCCGGCGCGGACACGACGTTCTGCATGGTTCGCTTCGGGAATGTGCTGGGGTCGTCGGGTTCGGTGATTCCGCTGTTCCAGCGTCAGATCGCACGGGGCGGCCCGGTCACCATCACGCACCCCGACGTGTCGCGCTACTTCATGCTGATTCCCGAGGCGGCCCAGCTGGTGATCCAGGCAGGGGCGATGGCAAAGGGCGGCGACGTGTTCGTGCTCGACATGGGCGAGCCAGTACGTATCCTGGACCTCGCACGGACGCTGATCGCGTTGTCCGGCCTGACCGAGAAGACGCCGCAGAGTCCGGGCGGGGATGTCGAGATCAACTATGTCGGCCTCTTCCCCGGCGAGAAGCTGCACGAGGAATTGCTGACCGACGGCGTCGTATTCCCGAGCGAACATCCGCGCAT
Organism: Massilia sp. CT11-108; assembly: GCF_047302915.1. Classification (NCBI taxonomy): domain Bacteria; kingdom Pseudomonadati; phylum Pseudomonadota; class Betaproteobacteria; order Burkholderiales; family Oxalobacteraceae; genus Massilia; species Massilia sp. CT11-108. Next base: position 2,182 of record NZ_JBKYMO010000028.1, read on the forward strand.
CATGCGCATGAAAGAGAACGCCTTGCGGCCGAGCGTGCTGGACACCTTCATCAACTGCCTCATGATGGCCTGCGACACGCATGAACGCGGCCTGATCGAAGGCATGGTCAAGGCCATCGTGACCGAGTACAACCCCGGCCGGCACGCCGAAGGGGCTGCACCGGTCCCCGTCCCGGCACCGGCCGTGGCCGCGGCGGCACCCATCGCTGCGCCGCAGGAACGGCTGGCCCTGATCAAGAAATTCGTGCCGTTCCGGATCTAGGCGCGGCAACCGGAACGCCCCTTTTACCCAACCAGTTCGGCGAGGATCCACATGCGTGACGAAAGCAAACCGGCTTATCTCGAACAGCTCACCGCCCGTCTGAGTGAGCGCACTGCCCTCATTGGCATTATCGGCCTGGGCTACGTGGGCCTGCCACTGACGCTACGCTATGCCGAAGCCGGCTTCCGCGTACTCGGGATCGACATCGACGGCAGCAAGGTCGAACGCCTCAACAGGGGTGAAAGCTACATCAACCACGTCCCTGCTGCCGACATCGCGCGTGCGCGCAGCCAGGGCTTCGAAGCGACCACCGATTTCACCCGCGCGGGCGAGCCGGATGCCTTGATCATCTGCGTGCCGACGCCGCTCAACCCGTATCGCGAACCCGACCTGTCTTTCGTACTGGAGACGACGGAAGCCCTGCTGCCGTTCATGCGGCCAGGCCAGGTACTGTCGCTGGAAAGCACCACATACCCGGGCACGACTGAAGAGGAACTCAAGCCGCGCCTCGAATCGCGCAGCTTCGTGATCGGACGCGACATCTTTCTCGTCTTTTCTCCCGAACGCGAAGACCCGGGCAATCCCGACTTTCACACCCGTACGATACCCAAGGTCTGCGGCGGCGTGACGCCGGCCTGTCTCGAAGCCGGAGTCGCCCTGTACAGCGCGGCCATCGACCGTGTCGTCCCGGTCAGTTCGACCCGCGCGGCGGAGCTGACCAAGCTGCTCGAGAACATCCACCGTGCCGTCAACATCGGTCTCGTCAACGAGATGAAGATCATCGCCGACCGCATGAAGATCGACATCCACGAAGTCATCCGCGCAGCCGCAACGAAACCGTTCGGCTTCACTCCCTATTACCCCGGCCCCGGCCTCGGTGGGCACTGTATCCCGATCGACCCGTTCTACCTGACGTGGAAAGCGCGCGAATACGGGCTGCACACGCGTTTCATCGAGCTCGCCGGCGAAATCAACAGCGACATGCCCCACTGGGTCGTCAGCAAGCTCACGGATGCGCTCAACCAGCGCGGAAAAGCCGTGATGGGAAGCCGCGTGCTGGTGCTGGGCATCGCCTACAAAAAAGACGTCGAGGACATGCGTGAATCGCCTTCGGTCGAACTGATGGAAATCCTGCGCGACAAAGGCGCCGTCGTCGACTATGCCGACCCACACGTGCCCGTCTTTCCACGCATGCGCGAACACCACTTCGACCTGAAAAGCGTCGAACTCACCCCGCAGCGCATCGCATCCTATGACGTCGTACTCCTGGCCACGGCACACTCCGCCTTCGACTATGACCTCGTACGGCAATACGCCAGCCTCATCGTCGACACGCGCGGCGTCTACCTCGCCGCGCTACCCAACGTCGTGAAAGCCTGAGGACCGTCATGATGCGCCACTATCCTGCTCCCATCCAGGACCGCAAGATCCGCTTCGCGCTGGTCGGCTGCGGCCGCATCGCCAACAATCACTTCGAGGCCCTGCGCAAACACCAGGACCGCGCCGAGCTGGTCGGCATATGCGACGTCGACCCGCGTGCGCTCGACCGCGCGGTCGGACTGACCGGCGCCGAAGGCTACGCCAGCCTCCACGAGATGCTGCGCCGCGCCGACGCCGACATCGTCGTCGTCACCACGCCCTCGGGCCTGCACCCCGAGCAGTCGATCCAGATCGCCAACAGCGGCCGCCACGTGATGACGGAAAAGCCGATGGCGACCCGCTGGGAGGACGGCAAGCGCATGGTGGCCGCGGCCGACGCCGCCGGCGTACGCCTGTTCGTGGTCAAGCAGAACCGCCGCAACGCCACCCTGCAGCTTCTCAAGCTGGCCGTCGACAAGAAGCGCTTCGGCCGCATCTACATGGTCAACCTGAACGTGTTCTGGACCCGCCCGCCCGAGTACTACCACAGCGCCAAATGGCGCGGCACCTGGGAATTCGACGGCGGCGCCTTCATGAACCAGGCCAGCCACTATGTCGACCTGATCGACTGGATCGTCGGCCCGGTCGAGAGCCTGCAGGCCTATACCGCCACCCTGGCGCGCGACATCGAGGTCGAGGACACCGGGGTGCTCAGCCTGCGCTGGCGCAACGGCGCCCTGGGTTCGATGAACGTCACCATGCTGACCTACCCGCGCAACCTCGAAGGGTCGATCACTATCCTGGGCGAGCACGGCACGGTGCGCATCGGCGGGGTGGCCGTGAACGAGATTCAGCAATGGGAATTCGCCACGCCCGATCCCGACGACGACAGGGTGCGCGACGCCAGCTATGAAACCACCTCGGTCTACGGATTTGGCCACCCGCTGTACTACGACAACGTGATCAAGGTGCTGCGCGGCGAAGCGGAGCCCGAGACCGACGGACGCGAAGGGCTGAAGTCGCTCGAAGTGCTGATCGCCGCCTATAAATCGGCGCGCGACGGCAAGCGCGTGGCCCTGCCGCTGGAGTACTGATCATGAATGCTCCCATCGACAGCAGGGACGTCCACCCGAGCGCGATCGTCGACGACGGCGCTGTGCTCGGGCCCGGCACCCGGGTCTGGCACTTCGCGCATATCTGCGGCGGCGCCCGCATCGGCGCCGGCTGCTCGCTCGGCCAGAATGTCTTCGTGGGTAATGACGTCGTCATCGGCGACCGCGTCAAGATCCAGAACAACGTCTCCGTCTACGACGCCGTGACGCTCGAGGCCGAGGTGTTCTGCGGCCCCAGCATGGTGTTCACGAACGTCTACAACCCGCGTTCCGGCATCGTCCGCAAGGATCAATACCGGCGCACGCTGGTCAGGCGCGGCGCCAGCGTCGGCGCCAATGCCACCATCGTCTGTGGCGTGACGATCGGCGCCTACGCATTCATCGGCGCCGGCGCCGTGGTCAAGCACGACGTGCCCGACTTCGCCTTGATGGCCGGCGTGCCGGCGCGCCAGGTCGGCTGGATCAGCCGTTTCGGCGAACGCCTGCCGCTGCCCACGGCCGGCAACGGCGAGGCGGTCTGCCCGCACACCGGCGAATCGTATGCCCTTGTCGACGGCGTCTGCAGCCTCGTTTCCGCCCCCTCCCGACTCTGAACCGCCCCGACTCGCGAACGGATCGACTACCATGGAATTCATCGACCTCAAGTCCCAATACCAGGCATCGCGCGACCTGATCAACGGCCGCATCCAGGCCGTCCTCGACCATGGCCAGTACATCATGGGTCCCGAAGTGGCCGAACTCGAGGCGCGCCTGGCCCAGTTTACGGGCGCCCGCCACTGCATCACCGTGGCCTCGGGCACGGAAGCGCTGCTGATTGCGTTGATGGCGCTCGGCGTGGGCCGCGGCGACGAAGTGATCACCACCCCGTTCACGTTCATTGCCACCGCCGAGGCCATCGTGCTGCTCGGCGCGATCCCGGTGTTCGTGGATATCGATCCGGTCACCTGCAATCTCGCCCCGGCGCTGATCGAAGAGAAGATCACGGCGCGCACCCGGGCGATCATCCCCGTGTCGCTGTACGGGCAGCCGGCCGACATGGACGAGATCAACGCGATTGCCGTGCGCTACGGCCTTACCGTCATCGAGGATGCCGCCCAGAGCTTCGGCGCCACCTACCGCGGCAGGCAGAGCTGCAACCTTTCCGGCATCGGCTGCACCAGCTTCTTTCCCAGCAAACCGCTCGGCTGCTATGGTGACGGGGGCGCCCTGTTCACCAGTGACGACGAGCTGGCCAAGGCCATGCGTGAAATCCGCGTGCACGGCCAGTCGAAGCGCTACGTGCACACGCGCATCGGCGTCGGCGGCCGCATGGACACCCTGCAGTGCGCGATCGTGCTGGCCAAGCTGGAGCTGTTCGATTGGGAACTGCAGCAGCGCCAGCGCGCCGCCTCCGCCTACGATGCGCTATTGCTCGGCAAGGACATGGGGGTTCGTCCGGTCGGCCGGCGGGACGACCGGACCAGCGTCTACGCCCAGTACACGGTGGTCGTGGAACAGCGCGATGCGCTGCAGGCGGCGCTGCACCGGGCCGCAATTCCGACCGCCATCCATTATCCCGTCCCCATCCACCGCCAGCCTGCCTATGCATCGCCGGGCGCGGCGGACGCTTGCCCCGTTGCCGTCGAGATGGCCGGAAAAGTGATGAGCCTGCCGATGGGCCCGTACCTGTCGACGGCGAGTGCGCAACACGTTGCAACGGTATTGCTGGACGCGGCCGACATCAGCCGGCGCAGCAGCGCTGAACCCGTGGCATTGCCGGAGTAGGCCGTTCACCAAAGGATGCCCCACAATGTGCAAGGTCGTTCATCTCACGTCTGCCCATCCTCGCAACGACACGCGTATCTTCATCAAGCAGTGTCGGACCCTGGTCGCGCACGGGTATGACGTGACGCTGGTCGTCGCCGACGGTCTGGGCGACGACCAGCTGGACGGGGTAGCGATCGCCGACGTCGGCCTCCCGGGTGGCCGCGTCAAGCGCATCCTGCGGACCACGCGCCGCGTCGGCGACAAGGCAATTGCGCTCGATGCCGATATCTATCAACTGCACGATCCCGAGCTGTTCCCCGTGGGATTGCGGCTCAAGCGGCGCGGCAAGAAGGTGATCTTCGATTCGCATGAAGACGTTGCGCGCCAACTGCTGGGCAAGCCCTACCTGGGACCGCTCTCGCGCAGGCTGCTGTCCTCCGCCTATCTGGCCGTGGAGCGTCACGCCTGCTCGCGCTTCGACGGGATCATCACGGCAACTCCTTTTATTAGAGAAAATTTTCTCAAGATTCATCCTCTGACTGTCGATGTGAACAATTTCCCCATGGAGGGGGAACTCGACGGTGACGGTCCCTGGGAAAACAAGGAGGCCGAGGTCTGCTATGTCGGCGGTATCGGCAGCATTCGCGGCATCCGCGAGCTGGTCCAGGCGGGCGAATTGCTGGCCTCGGCGGCGCGGGTGAACCTGGTGGGGACATTTTCCGAGCCTTCGGTCGAGGCGGAAGTGAAGGCGAGCCCTGGATGGCGCCGCGTGAATGCCCATGGGTTCCTCGACCGCCAGGGCGTGCGCGACGTGTTGAAACGTTCGATCGCAGGCATCGTGACGTTCCATCCGCTGCCGAACCACCTGGATTCCCACCCGACCAAGATGTTCGAGTACATGTCGTCCGGTATTCCCGTGATCGCCTCGAATTTCCCGCTCTGGCGCGACATCATCGAAGGCAATCGATGCGGGATCTGCGTCGACCCGCTCGATCCCGAAGCGATCGCAGCCGCGATAGATTACATCGTGACCCATCCTCAGGCCGCGAGGGCGATGGGCGAAAACGGCCGCCGAGCCGTGCTGGAAAAGTACAACTGGACTGTCGAGGCAAACAGGCTCACCGACTTCTACGGAGCGATATCCCATGACAAGCAAGCTGTCGCAGCTGTTTAACCTGGCCCTCGACATCAGCAAGCTTCCTGTCGCACGCCTCGAATTCCGCCTGGACCTGAACCCGGATAGCGTACGGCGCATGCACGCCCATTTCACGAAGCCTCACCCGAGGTACCGGATCTTCCAGAATAAATCGTTAGGTGCGGCGCTCGTCGACCTGAAGCGCTTTGCGGACCCCGACGAGTATATGGCGAACATGAAAGGGCGTAACTCGGCGGGATACTACGCCAGGAAAGCCAGGTCGCGTGGTTACTCGGTCGTCGAGATCGACAGGAACGTGTTCGTCGAGGACATCCATGAAATCAACACCTCGCTCGATCAGCGCCAGGGCCGACCGATGGCCGACGCATACCGGCAAAAACAGACGCACTTCAGCCCGGAGAAGAACTACAAATATTTCGGTGTGTTGAACTCCGCCGGGAAATTGACAGCCTACAGTGATATTGGGTTTTTCGGCAATTTCGTCGCCTTCGACCGCCTGCTTGGCCTGCGCAACAATGACGGCGCCATGCACCTGATGGTAACGGAAATTATCTGCCGGATGATCGAAAGCCACGCCTACGGCTACCTCATGTATGACACGTTCTTTGGTGCCAGTCCCGGGCTCAAGACCTTCAAGACGATGCTCGGTTTCGAACCCTATCGCGCAAAATATTCACTCCAATGACTCCATTACTAAGGCGTATCTATAGCGATTACGGGATGCCGTCGCGCCTGCGTACGCACGAAAAACTGATTTGTGCCGCCAGGGATGCCGGCTACCTCCAGACCTCGATCCGGGATTTCCTCGACCGTACGCGGGCCGGCGTTTCGGCGACCTCGACATTCATCGTGCATCGGCACGACATCGATACGGACCTGCGCACGACCAGGAAATTATTTGAGATGGAAAAGAAGTATGGCGTCAAGGCGAGCTACTACTTCAGATTGTCCACGCTTGACTTTGGCCTGATGCGTGAAATCGAAGATTACGGCAGCGAGGCCAGCTACCACTACGAAGAAGTGGCCTCTTTCGCCAAGAAGAACAAGATCAAGGATCCTGCCCTCGTGCGCGACCGACTCCCGGAAATCAGGCATGTCTTCCGCAAGAACTTCCAGTGGCTCGAACAGCAGCTTGGAAAAAAGCTCCGCACCGTTGCCGGCCATGGGGACTTCGCGAACCGCCGCCTGAAGGTGAACAATACGGAAATCCTCGCGGACCAGCAGTTGCGCGAAGACTGTGGCATCGAGTGCGAGGCCTACGACCGCAACCTGCTCGACCATATCGACATGTATATCGTGGACCGGCCGCCTCCACAATATTACTGGCCGACCTCGCCCCTGAACGTGGTCTCCGCACACCGCAGCCTGTGCCTCGTGACCCACCCGCGGCAATTCGAAACGAACTGGAAGGAAAACACCAAGGACAATCTTTTCCGCTTTTATGAAGCTGTGACGTGGTAAGCGGCACCCCGCATTCAACCGGTAAGCAAAGAAAGCCCATGAATACAAAGAAAATCGTCACAGTGATCGGCGCTCGCCCCCAATTCATCAAGGCGAGTGCGGTCTCGGCCGTCCTTGCCGAATCCGGCCAGCTTCGCGAGACCGTCGTACACACCGGCCAGCACTTCGACGCCAACATGTCGGATGTATTTTTTGCCGAGCTGGGCATGAAGCCGCCCGCTTATCAGTGCGGGATCCACGGCGGCACCCATGGCGACATGACTGGACGCATGTTGATCGACATTGAAAATATATTGCTGCTGGAGACGCCCGATGCCGTCCTGGTATATGGCGATACCAATTCCACACTTGCAGCATCATTGGCGGCGGTCAAGCTACATATCCCGGTCGCGCATGTCGAAGCGGGTCTGCGTTCATTCAACATGAGATCGCCGGAAGAGGTCAACCGTATCCTTACGGACCGGGTATCGCGCTGGCTCTTCACGCCGAACCATAAGGCGGGCGTGCATTTACTGAACGAAGGCGCCAGTGCCGATCGTATTCATCAAGTCGGCGACGTCATGCTCGATGTCGCGCTTCGGCATGGCGCACGGGTCACGCCCGACGGGGGTGTACTGGGGCGGCTGCGGGAAGAGCACGGTATCCGGGCAGGCGAGTATTGCCTGGCCACCATACACCGGGCAGAGAACACCGACGATCCCGTCAGGCTGACAACGATAGTCGACGCCCTTTCACGTTTCGCCAGCGATATCAACGTGGTACTGCCCCTGCACCCCCGTACGCGCAGCACTCTCGCGAAACAGGGCAAATTGAAGGCCTTGCAAAACGCGGTGATCGTGCTTGATCCACTGGGCTATCTGCCGATGGTGCAACTGGAGAAATACGCTGCGATCATCGCTACCGATTCCGGTGGCGTCCAGAAGGAAGCCTTCTTCTATGGTGTTCCCTGCGTGACCTTACGGGATGAGACCGAGTGGACGGAGTTGGTGGACGCTGGATGGAACCGGCTGGCGCCACCAGTCGACGTCGCTTCCGTGCTGCATTCCCTGCAAGCCAGCCTTGGACTTACCGGCCAAGACATTGCCCCTTATGGCGTGGGCGACGCGGCGGCGCGGATCGTGAAACGTCTATCGGACGAGCTTGCCTGAACCACCGACGCTGTACCAGCGCGCCGTCGGCGGACACCACGGAGGTACGCATGAGAGAGTCAACACCCTACGAAAAGCCACGCCATGTGCCGAACCGTCACGAAGCCCGGGCCGGCGGCGAGGTGCAGCTTCAAGTGGCTGCGCACGTGGTTTCAATCATCAGCCTGGCTGCCCTGCTCGCCTCCTGTGCCGACACCAGACAGCTGTATGTGGCCCCCCATGGTGCCGACTCGAACCCTGGAACGAAAGACGCGCCCTTCCTGACGATCGGACGAGCAGATGCCGCCGCCGCTCCCGGCTACACGATCCATGTGGCGCCCGGCGAGTACAGGGTCTCCGCGCCACGCGCGGACAGCGCAGGCATCAGCACGCTGCGCAGCGGTACCTCCTCCGCTCGGCTCAAATTCGTATCAGACGTCAAATGGGGCGCAAAAATCATTGTGGTGGGAACCGGCATCGCCTGGCATTCAAAAGGCAGCCATGTCGATATCGAAGGTTTCGACATCAGCGGCACCGGGCGGCACGGCATACTAGCAGACGGCACGAATCTCACGATCGCGAATAACTTCATTCACGAGCTGACGGTCAGCGGCGGATGCACCGGTAATGGCGGCGCCGCGATCGATACCAACGGTGGTGACGGCAAGGTATTGATCAAAGGGAACGTGGTCAGGAATATTGGCCAATCGATGATTGGTAAGTGCAACACGGTGCAGGGGATCTACATCGCCAACCCGAAGAATACGGTCGTCGACAACATCGTGTCCGGTGTTGCGCTGGCAGGCATTCAACAGTGGCATGGCGCCACGGATTCAACCATTGTGCACAACACAGTCTTCGGCTGCAAAATCGGCATACTCATCGGCGGCGGAGACGCCGGCACCTTGCCGAACGGTTCAGAAAACAATTACGTCGCAAACAATATCGTCTACGACAACATCACCTACGGCATTATCGAAGCCGGCAAGGTCGGCGCGAACAACCGCTATGTCGATAACCTGGTGTATTTGAGCGGAACCAGTGTGCGCGCGGCCGGCCACATCAGCGGCACCATCTCAGCTGATCCCGAATTCGTGAATTATCAGGCTGACGGCACTGGCGATTATCGTTTGCGGAAAAGCTCGCCAGCCATCCGCAAATACGCCACCGCTTCTTCCCACGAAACGCGAGCAGAGCTCGGGGCATACAGCATTGGGGCTGCCGGACATTAACCCGGACTGTGCAAGCCCACTTTCGACGCACCTTGCAGAGCTCGCGGTTGCCGAGCGGCACATGCGTCCACACCGCCGGTCCATCGATAAGGCTGGTCACGCCCAGAGAAATAGAGCGCGACGTCGACCAGCCGGTGGTTGATCGTGGAGGGCTTCAAACTGCAGATAAAAAAGAAAGCAAGCAAGCTCATCGCCACGGTCTGGCGATTTGCACCGGGTGCCGGCAGTGTCGCCGACAGACGTACAAACACACGGCCGGCAGCGACGCCGAGCACCAGGCTCGCAAGAACCTCCGAAGCCGTGTGGAACCTGAAAAGAATGAGCAGTACGCCGAGACCAATGCTGAGCGCCACACCGACCGCGAATCCGCGTTCGCGCCAGCGGTCAGGGGCGCCCTGCAGAAGGACGAACAACAGAACGGGCAGTACCGCCGCGGTCCGCCACGCGTGACCGCTGAGCGCCTTGAAACCAAGCGAAGGCACATGCAGTCCCCACCCGAGGAAGGCAATCTTGGACAGGGCCACCAACCCCAGGCCTGCGGCAAAGATCAGGCACCAGCATGACGCCAGCTTCCACGCCCGGCCGCAGATGAGCCAGACAGCGATCGCACCCGCCGTTGGCACCATCACCGCCGTATGGCCAATATCGATGACATGCATCCACGCCATCATGGACTCGTCGGCAATGCTGCGCCTTCCGCCATGGTCATGACTTCCCGGATGACCCGGCAGGTCTTCTGCATATCCTGCTCGCTCAGCGACGGGTGCACGAGGAACATCAGGCTTGTCTCGCCCAACGCCTTCGCGACCGGCAACCGGTACGTCGGGCGGTAGCCTGTGTTATCGAAGGCCTTCTCCAGATAGAGTTCGGAACACGTGCCTTGAACGCACGGGACACCTCTTGCAGAGATTTCCTCGATGATCCGGTCACGCGTCCAGCCGCCTGCCAGTTTCTCGGGTTCCACGAACACGTAGAACTTGTAGAAAGCGTGCTGCACGTCAGCCGGCACGACGGGTACCCGCAATGCCGCAAATTCCCGGCATGTAGCAGCGATCCTCGATGCATTCGCCTGCCGCCGGGTCGTCCACATGGGCATGTGCTGGAGCTGGATACGCCCGATAACAGCCTGGATTTCCAACATCCGCCAATTGGTACCAAAGGACTCGTGTACCCACCGGTAGCCAGGGGGGTGCTGACGTTCGTACATGGCCTCCCACGACTTGCCATGATCCTTGTACGACCACATGGTGGTCCACCATTGGCGGGAATTGGTGGTCACCATGCCGCCCTCCCCGCCCGTGGTCATGATCTTGTCCTGGCAGAACGACCAGGCACCGATGTGGCCGATGCCGCCCACCATCCGGCCCTTGTAGCGCGCGCCGTGGGCCTGGGCACAATCCTCGATCACGAAGATGCCGCGTTCCTCGGCAAGCTCCATGACAGGGTCCATGTCACACGGCCAGCCCGCCAGGTGTACGCAGATGATGGCCCTGGTACGTGGTGTCAGCACGGCCCGGATGGTCTCGGCCGTAATATTCTGGCTGTCCCGGTCCACATCAGCGAACACGGGAACCGCGCCCGCATTGACGATGCAACTCGCGGAAGCCAGGAAGGTCCTGGGCGTCACGATCACTTCGTCGCCCGGCGATATGCGGAGTGCCTTGAGAGCCACGTCCAGCGCGAGCGTACCGTTCGACAGCGCGACGGCGTACCGGGTCCCGACCCAAGCCGCAAATTCCTTTTCGAACTCCCGGCATTCCGTGCCCGTCCAATAATTGACCTTGTTCGACAGGATGACATTCTTGACAGCGGTTGCTTCCTCGAGTGAGAAGCTTGGCCAGGTAGCGCATGAAGTACTCATGACCTTATCCGAAAATGGTGTAAAAAATATAGCGCAGATCGCGCAGCAGGGAATAATTATTGAAATACTCCAGGTTTATTTTCACCTTGTCGGGCCAGATGATCCGGTCGTTATACGTCTCTGGATCATCGACCGACGCCAATATGGCCTCCTCATCCTTGTACTTGATGGATGCCGGACCGGTAATTCCTGGCCGCAATGAGAGAATGATGCGGTCCTCACCCTGCAGACGGTCTGCATACCCAGGCACATCCGGCCTGGGACCGACAAAGCTCATGCTTCCAGCCAGAACATTAAACAGCTGAGGCAATTCATCAAGTTTATATTTCCTGAGAATGCGACCGGATTGCGAAATCGAAGCGAGATTTCTTGATGCGATGGGACTGCGCCGGGTGTCGCCCGGATACATGGTCTTGATTTTGCAAACGCGGATGATGCGACCATGGCGCCCAATGCGCTTTTGTATAAAAAAACCATTGCTTCGGGTTTCAATCGCAGCGACCAACCAACATAAGAGTATGACTGGCGCGAGCAACAGCAACCCCGCAAGCGATGCAACGATATCAAATGCTCTTTTAAATAAAATGTCGGCTTTTGACATTTCATTCACCTCATCGATCGGCAATACGCATGGCCTGTCTTTCAGGCACTGCAGGCAACCAGGAAACGTTCGCTCAGGATTGGATAAACATGGTTGTCCATGACAAAACGCTTGCCGCACAGCCCCATGGCTTGACGCTCGCCGGGACTCAAAGCCAGCAGATTCCGGATGCCTTGCGCCGCGACTGCCGGATTTTCCGGTGCGACCGTCAATCCGCAGCCTGCGTCGCCGACCGGATCGTTACCCGCGTCGACGGCATGCAATACCGGGCGGGCAGCCATCATGTAATCCATCAGTTTGTTTGGCGCAATACCGAAGCGGTAGAGAGATTGGCGTTGCCAGCCGATATACGCGATGTCGAAGCGTTGAAGCAGGGCCGGAATCTGCTCCTTGGCAATCGGATCGATGAAACGAACGTTTTGCAACTGCTCTGCCTGCGCCCGGCGCTGCAAGCCCGCTTTTTCCGGACCGCCTCCGACCAGCACAAAAACCACTTTGTCGTCGCGCATGAGTGCTGCGGCATCAAGCAAGGTGTGCAGCGAGTTCGATACGCCATGCGTGCCTGCGTAGCCAACCACGAAGTTTCCTGCATCCCTGATAGCGGAAAGTGCCACCTCGACGCTTGCCTGGAGTTCGGCGCCACCTGTCGTCCACTCCCGCGGATCGACGCCATTCGGGACGATGTGTAATCTGTCACGCGTTACCCCGCGGGATTCCACGTAGTCATGCACTTTCGGAAGCATTGATACGACCGTGTCCGCATGACGATAGGCATAATCCTCTGCTGCTTGCACCAGCATGATGAAGGGATGCCATTTCGACATCCGCCCCAGTTCCATTGGCGTCATCGGCCATAAGTCATGTATTTCGAAGACGAGTTTCGCACCGGCCAATTTTGCTATCCGGCGCGCGGGCCAAATGTCCATTGGATAGGTGCTCGACGCAATGACCACATCCGGTTTGAACGATGCGGCAATTCGCTTGCTCTCGAAATACAAATGGCTGACGAAGGATGCCATATTGCGCACCCGTCCAATGCCGTTACCGCAATACGCGGGCGTCTCAAGCCACGTGTATTGAATACCGTCGATGGTTTCGTTCAGGCGGTTTTGGCCTGCGAGCCGAGGCTGCCGGCTTCGGATGTGAGATTGGGAAGCAGCAACAATCTGCACATTGTGCCCCATGCGCACCCATTCTCGTGCCAGGTAATACGGCCGATACTCCATGCCATAGTACGGCGAACCCGCATAATGATTGACGTAGAGAATATGCATCGTTTCGACACCTGGCAATCCAGCACGACGATCGAACAACAGGTGCGATTATCATATTTTTAAGACCGCACAAACTGATTAACATCAATCGTAACTAATCCGACTATTTACCGAATTTTTCTTCTATTCCATTGAGCGAACTTAAAAAGTCGGCGTCGGAGTATTTTCTCGTGTTTTGATGTGATTTAGCTTTATGCAGCATCAATAACGCTGGTGCCGGCATCGATATCGTCCAATAGAGAACCGGTCGCATAGCTCCCAAAAGGAAATGAATCATGGCAATCAACAAAATGCCGAGGATCACATTCCAGGCACACAGTCAGGCCGGCGACGACTGCTGGCATTCGGTCGTGATTTCGCTGTTGCGCGGCCTGGCGGCTATCGAGGTTGCCGCCGCGCACCTGCGCGCGGATGTGTACCCGAGCTTGCGTACGGTCGTGGATCCATCGATCTGGTTCAAAGGATTTACGTTCGCTACCGGCTTTGCGCACCATGCGGTACTGGTGTTTTTCGTCATCAGTGGCTGGCTGGTGGGGGGCAGCCTGCTGGACAAGATCCGGCAGCCCGATGCGATTGCCGGCTATGGGATCGACCGTGTAACACGTCTGTGGACGGTGCTGGTGCCGACCTTCGTGTTGACACTGCTGTTCGGCTTCGCCACCGGGATCGTGGATGCGCAAGACATCGATTTTCATCCTGCCAACGAATACTCCGCCGTGGTGTTCGGCGCCAACCTGGTCGGCCTGCAAACCATCGCCGTGCCTGCGTTCGGCGGCAACTTCCCGCTCTGGAGCCTCGCCAACGAGACCTGGTATTACATCCTGTTCCCGCTCCTGGTCGTGCTGTTGCGCGCACCTGGCCGCGCCCTGCGCGTAGCGTGCGGTGCCACGCTTCTCGTGCTGGCAGCCCTGTTGCCCGCCGCGATCGTCGGCTACTTCGGGATTTGGTTGCTGGGCGTGGCATTTTCGCGGATCAGGATCGAGTGCAGCACCGGGCAGCGCACGGGCTGGCTGATACTGGTCGCCGCACTGTGGGCGTATTACCGACTGACTGGCGACATGAACGCGTTCACCCTTGCCAACCTGCTGCCGGATCTCGGGTGCAGCCTGGTATTCCTGGTGCTTTTGTCGAGCCTGCAATTCAAGGCCGCCGCAACGTCCAGGCTGCGGCCGCGCCTGAGCAGGATCGGCACCTTCTTCGCGGAATTCTCCTTCAGCCTCTATGTTGTGCACGTGCCGCTGATCGGCCTGCTGCAGCATTGGACATTGAAGCGCTGGGGGCTGCGCGAGCTGTCGCCGCACGAGCCGCTGCACTTCGCGATCTATCTGGCCATGCTTGCCACATTGCTTGTGGGTGCCTATTTATCATACCGGCTGTTCGAATCGCACACTTACCAGATTCGGCGGCTGCTCAAGCGCATGCTGCTGCAGCGCCCTGCCCGCACGCCCGTCGCACCGACCTTTCGCGCCGATTGAAGCCTGCGGACGGCTCGGCGCGCGCATTTCAGGGACGGGACGCGATGTCGACCAGGGATTGGCCAAACTGCGGGTAGTTGTGGGCGGCGCTATATTTTTCCTGCCAATCGGCGCGCGCACGCGTCCGGTAGGCCACAGCCGACGCCCTGTCCCGGAAGCGCGCCAGCGCACTGGCGATGGTCGCGACGTCCGGATCGGCCGGGATCAGGATGCCATTGCTTTCATTGACGATTTCGCTGTTGCCGCCAACGTCGGTTGCCACCATCGGAATGCCGACCGAACTCGCCTCCATGAGACTGACAGGGATCCCTTCGCTCGAACTGACGTTGATGAATACATCAAAGGTTTGCTCCCGGTACAGCTTCATCACGTCTTCCTGCGCAAGATAGCCCGTGAACACGACCTCGGCGCGCCTTCCCCCCAGCTTCGACTGGGCGTATGCCTGGAGCTCCTCGAACAGCCCGCCGTCCCCGATATGGGTCCACCGGACACTCAGCGATGGGGCTGCCTCCAGCAGGTGCGCAATCGCATCGACGATGAGATGCAGGCGCTTCTCCTCCACGACGAAGGAACACGAGACGACGGAGAGCGCTTCCTCGTGCGGCTGCGCATTCTTGAACCCGGGGTCATCCACGCCGAGGCGCGCGGTGAAGCACTTGCGTGCCGCCGCAGGATGCTCGCGCGCCACGTAGGCCCGGCCATGGTCGGAGATGCTGAAGACAGCGTCGATCCCGGCCAGCACCCCCTGCCGCAAGCCTGCATACCCACCGCTGCGCTTGTCCTCGTACAGGTCGCCGCGATGGGCTCGCGACACCACCTTGAGCGAGGGCTGGTAAACATTCCGGAAACGGATCGCTCCAGCGATTTCCGGGAACATCCAGTAAAAATAAACGATGTCGATTTTCTTGTTCGCGTACTGAACCTGCTCGACCAGAAAACGCTCGAACAGGCGGGCGCGGTACAGGGCGCGCGCCAATTCCTTTACGTTCTCCCAGCGGTGCGCGCCGCGCATGACACGCCGCGCATCGTCGAGCCACGCGTAGCGCCACAGTCCTCCCAAGAATGAGCTGACCACGATGAAGCGTCGCTGCATGCCCCAACGCGCATTCGCGTAGTCGAGGTTGACCGGTAGCGAGGTCGGGCGCGGCGCGGCGTCCCGCGAGTAGAAACCCGGCACGAGTTCGACGTGCACGAAACACTGGGCAAGATATTCCAGCTCGGCCTTGATGAAGGCTTCATTCCGGCCGTAAGGGTAAGATGTGGTCACCACCAGTATGCGTTCCTGTTTCATTCACTCGTCTCCATCGACAAAGGTCTCGACATCGGTGCGCGCGCCACTCGCCTCTGCCCGCTTCGCGGCCATGATCTTCCTGTACATGACCACGGTATAAAGGGCAGTGATCGAAAATGCGACCGTCGACGCGAGTGCCGCACCGCTCGTTCCCATGACTGGAATGGCGAGGATGCCGCAGATGGCATTGATC
Source organism: Massilia sp. CT11-108 (assembly GCF_047302915.1). Lineage (NCBI taxonomy): Bacteria > Pseudomonadati > Pseudomonadota > Betaproteobacteria > Burkholderiales > Oxalobacteraceae > Massilia > Massilia sp. CT11-108. The sequence continues at coordinate 18,332 of NZ_JBKYMO010000028.1, forward strand.
ACCAGGCACAAGATAGCGCCTTGGATATTCACTCTTTGAAATCCCATCCCGGCAAGGGCATTCGAGATGATGCTCATATAGCTCCAGGTGACGATCCCCGGCAGCAGGATGATGAACGGTGCGACACTGCCCCGGAAATCCTTGCCGAATGCGAGCGGGATCGCGAATGACGAGATGGCGGCAGCGGCCAGCGCGCCGGCCAACGTCACCTGCACGACCAGTCTCGCCACTTTCGTCACCATGGCTTCCAGCGCCTCCGGCGACCTGCTGTTGGCGGCCGACTCCGGGTACACGATCGACGACGCGGCGCCCGAGAACAGCCACAGCATCTCCGCCAGCTGTACCGCCAATGCGTAGAATCCAGTCGCGGTCGCGCCCAACATGAAGCTGACGAGATACAACGCGAGCCTGTAGTTAAGAAAGGTGATGACATTGCTGACGTGAGCGCGCAGCCCGAACGCAACCGCAGCGCGCAACCGGTACTGGCCGGTGGCGCCAGGCGCGATTTTCCCGAGCCGCGCTTCGCTCATCAGCCAGAGCGACAGTTGGCCGATGATGTGGCACGTCACGACGGCCGCCACGCTGACGCTGCCGGTCAGACCCAATAAGGCAACCGCGGCGAAAAAAATGAACGGGTGGATCAACAGCGTTCTGTTGTAGGTGCGATAGTCGCGCTGGCCGCGGATCATCGACGATGACCATCCTGCCAGCAGCAGCAGCGGGAACAGGAGACTGGCATACAAGGCCAGGCCTTTGTGTATGCCGGGAAGGTAACGGGCGATTCGTTGCTCGCTGCCGGCCGCCAGTACCAGCGCGACGACTACCCATAGCAGGGCTGCAAGAAGCCAGTTCGCGGCGCGCATCTGCCGCGGATTGCCGGAACCGGAGCTCAGGTGGTACACGTGGCTCGCGCCCATGCCGAGGTTGAGAAATGCGTACAGCGCCTGGGGCAGCAGCATCGCCGTGGCCAGCACCCCGTTACCCGCCGGCCCGAGCAGCCGCGCGGTGATGCACATCCCGGCAAAGTACAAGGAACCTGACAGGATCTGGCGGGCGACGGTCGCGCCTATGGTGGCAGACAGGTTCAAGTGCGAATCCGGGGATCGCCCCAATGAGAACGCTGCAAACAGGCTTCGCATCATGGTCTTCATCGCTAGGCCGAGTAGCCCAGCTGCGCCGCATCGTCGATGTACTGCGTACGACCGGCGCCAATTCGCAAGGCCATGTCGTTGAACAGCACCCCGCGCGGCGAAAGGCCTGCATGGTTCAGACGCTTGATCGATTCCGTGATCTCGGCGTCGGTCGTGACGCGCGCGCGCGTGAGGAGGAATATGGCACCGGCGTGATTGCCGATGATGAGGGCGTCGGAGGCCAGCAGGACCGGCGGCGTGTCGATCAGCACCAGGTCGTAGTTGGCGCCGGCGGCTTCGAGTAACGTGCTGAAATTCACGTGCAGCAAAAAGTCCGAGCGGTTCGGCGGCAACGGGCCCGTCGGGATGAAGTCGAGATTCTCGAAGACCTCGTGGTGCACGACGTCTTCGATCCGCATCGATCCATTGATGGCCTTGGACAATCCCTGGTCGCGACTGACGCCGAAGTAGCGGTGCAGGTGGCCGCTGCGGAAGTCCGCATCGATCAGCAACACCCGCTTGCCGCTGGCCGCCATCACGGCTGCGAAGTTCGTCAGCACGAAGGACCTGCCGAGGCCGTGGGTCGGCCCGGCGAACATGACGATGTTGTTCCTGAAGTGGGGCATCGCGAACTGCAGGGCAGCCCGGAAGCTGCGCAGGCTTTCCACGGCGGCGTCCCCGGGAATGACACGGGCCAGCAGAGGCAAGGGCTCCATGCCGCCCCGCGCCTTGTGCATCAGCTTGTCCTGGTTGCTGCTGTGCGGGATCGTGGCATAGACCACACGGGCATGCAGCAAGCGCTCGATCTTCTGCGGATCGTCGATGCCGCCCTTCATCGCATTGCGTGCAAACGCGATCATGGTGCCGAGTAAGAGCCCCGTGACCACCGCGAGCGCGACGATCAAGGGACGGTTCGGCTTGAGCGGCTTTTCGGGCGGCACCGGCTCATCGACCATGCGCACGTTGCTCACCCGGCCCACCGAAATCAGTCGCAACTGCTGGGCCGTGTTCGACAGTGCCGTGTACAGGTCCGTGCTGACCTTGATGTCCCGGGTCAGTCGCGCTTCTTCCTGCTCCAGTGCCGGCAAGGCCTTGATGCGCGCGTTGACGTCATCGATTTCCGTCTGGGCTTCCTTGCGCTGGCGATTGATGGTCGCGATGATCGGATGGTCTTCCGTGAAGCGTCCCAGCAATTCGGTTTTTTTCTGGATCAGGTCGAGGCTGCGGGTGCGCGTCGCTGCCGCCTGCGCGAGCATTTCCTTGGCCTCTTCCTGCAGGTCCACGGTGCCGTGGGTGTTGCGGAATTGGTTGTAGCGGTCTTCGGCCTGCTCGAGCTGGCGCTTGAGGATCGGCAGTTGCTGGTTCAGGAAGGCCAGCGACTTTTCCGCTTCCTCGGTCTTGCGCGCCAGATTCTGGCGCATGTACTCGCGCCCGATCTCGCGCAGGACCGCGTAGGTGCGCTGGGCATTCTCGCCCTGCAGCTTGACCTCGATCACGCCGGACTGCTTGCCCTGTTCCGAGATCACGAGGGCGCTCTGGATCGCCTGGATCATGGCCACCCTCGAGATGCGGCGCAGGCGGAAACGCGCGCCGGCCTTCGCCTGGATCCGATCGACCTTCAGCTCGATCGTCCCCTCTGGCGTCGGCACGCGGTAGCGCTGACCGACGATGCCGTCGAAAACGGTGCGCTGCCCGCCGCCGGAAAAACGAAAGCGCCCGCTCCCCAGTGACGTCAGTGCGAACTCGCGGCCCAGCCAGGTCTCGGGTACCTCGAAAAGCGAAACTTCGGCCCTTTCCCCACCCCAGACATAGCCACCGTAGCCGAACAGTCCCGGTTCGGACAGCGCGCCGCTGTTCTGGTTGGCGAACCAGAATCCGGCGACAGGGAAATACTTCGGCTGCGTGTCGATGTACAGCTGCAGGTTGTCGATCGCGCGCGATACGACCATCCGCGAGCGCAGCAACTCCATCTCGGCGATGGCTGCCTTCTTGGTCTCGAACAGAGACGACGCTTCGCTGAGGATGTTCTTCGTGGCGTTCGGGCTTTCCTCCTCGACGTGGATCAGCAGGTCCGCTTCGAACACCGGCATCGCAAGCAGCGCGTACAGTACGGCTGCCAGCGTGATGAGGGCCGTGATTCCGCCGATCAGCCAGCGGCTGTCATAGAGTGTGTGCAGGTGGCTCTTGAGGTCGAAAGGCGGGTCGTCTGCCCCACCCGCTGTCGCGCGCGGATCGAAAGGGACGCTGACGATAGGCGGCGTATGGACCACAGGTGTCAGGGAATGCGACTCGCCGAGGGTGCTCATGGTCATGCTCCTGCAGGGTTCCGTGTGCGTGATCAAGCGTGCGTTCGTGTGCGCGGGTTTCAGGGCCGCGTGGTGGCGCTGACGGCCGACGTCAGTGCGCCCGGAAACAGGAGGCTCAGGTTCCGGTTCCAGTTAGCCAGGGGCGTCGCTGCCACGTAGACGATGTCCTTGGGCTGCAATTCGAAGCCTTCGGCCAGCGCCAGCGAACTGGCCTCGCGGGCGTCGAGCCGGAACACGCGGGTCCGGCCGGACGTCTTGCGCACCACGTAGACCTGCCGCGCGTCGCCGCTCAGCGGACTGATGCCGCCGCTCTCGCCGAGCGCCTCGTTCAGGGTGAGGCGCCCATCGTGCATCGTCAGCGCCTTGGGCGTGATGACCTCGCCGGAAACGAAGACCTTGCTTTCGTCTCGCGATTGCACGCGGACCACGTCGCCCGGCTTGAGCATGACCAGTCCGGGATTGATGCCCTTCTGCACGAGGTCGCGCAGGTTGACGCGGTAGCGCTGCTGGCTGCGCTCGAGGACGATCCTGCTCTGGTCGGCGGTGGGCAGCAGGCCGCCGGCACGGTTGAGCGCCTCGACGAGGGTCATCGGGATGTCGTTGATGGCTTGCAGGCCGGGGGCCTTGACCTCGCCGTCGATGTACACGCGCTTGCTGCGGTAGGACTGGACCCGCAACGTGACGTTCGGGCCCGCAAGATACCTGGAAAGTTTCTTCGTCAGGACCGCGCGGGCCTCCTCCTCGGTCAGGCCCTCGACGGGCACGAGGCCGATGAGCGGAAACTGGATGCGCCCGAGATGGTCGACCACGAAACCCGGCGGCGCCGCGTTCGCTCCGCTGGGATCGGGTGCGCCAGGGGACGCGTTTACGGCAGTCCCGGCCAGTTCAGGGTGGTCCCAGACCACGATGGACAGCACGTCGCCGCTGCCGATCGCGTAGGGCGCCGGATTCTGCACGAGCAGCTCGTCCAGGCCCTGGTTGGCCACGTCCTGATGCTGCTGCCGTTCCACGGTGATCAGTTGTTCCGTGATCATTTCTGTCGGCGGCGCGGGTTCGTCGGTCCCCGCTTTGTCCTGCGAGCGGAACTGGATAACGGGGGCGCATCCGCCTAAGGCGAGCGCCAGCAAGGCGGCCGCCATACATTGCGTAGAGGAAGCTCTCATGATTTGCCTGTCGGAATGTGCTGCCAACCCCTGGCGATCCGAGTCAGGGTAAGCCCGCTACCCGGAATGGCTTTGGCGCACGTCAAACGGCAGGCTCAGGTCAGCATTAACGCCAGCGGCAACAGTTTGCCCGCGAGTGTGCGTATATGCGGCGCGGAAATAAAAATACCCGCATCGAACTTCGATGCGGGTATCGTTCTCGCTAGTGCGAGATGATCAGATCAGCGTCAGCCGGTGCGATCAGTACTCGTAAGCGCCGACATCGACTGCCGCGCCACGCGGACGGGCCACGCCTGCGAAATCGATCGTCGGTGCCTTGGCCGACGTGCCGCGGTCGATTGCGGGCGAGCTGCTGTACACGCGGTAGTCGCCGGTGCCGTTCGCCAGGTAATTCCTGAACAGCGGATCCGACGAAATCGAACCGGTCACATACCCCTTCACTTTCCAGCTGGTGCCGCTGCGTGCGACCAGGTTGTTGGCATAACGGTTGTTACCGCCCATCTTGCCCATTTCGATCACGCCGTAAGCACGGTTGTCGTAGACGATATTGTTGGCGACGTAGTTGTTGGCCGAGCCGGTCGTGGTGCCGGCGTCGCCCTGGCCCAGCAGGATACCGATCTTGTTGTGGAACGACGTGTTGTTGACGATCGTCGACGCGGTGGCGCCGTGCCATTGCTGGATACCGGCCATTGCGACGCCCGAGACAATATTGTTCGTGACGACGTTGTTGGCATTGGCGATATAGATGCCCTGGATCGTGTTGCATGCACCGATATAGCGATAACCGATGTTACGAACCACGTTGCGGTCGATGAGGACGTTACCGACCGGACCATACGTGTCGATCGCCGCGCCGCCGCTGCCGTTGCAGCCGCCGCTGACCGTCAGATCGTGGATGTAGTTGTTCTTGAACGTCAGGTACGCCCCCGAAGCCAGGAGACCGTGACGGCCCGAGCCGGTGATCTGGAAGCCGTCGATATCGACATAGCTGCCGCGCGAGTCCCACGTGATGCCGGTGCCCGACACGACGATCTTGGCGCCCCACTTCACATCCGACACGAAGCGGATACGCGCGCTCGAGGTGCCGCTCTTCCGGGTCACGATGCCGGCATTGCTCAGGGAAGGTGCCGACACATAATATGTACCAGCGGCAACGTGGACCGTCGATCCAGCACTTGCCAGTGCGTCCGCACGCGTGATCGTCTTCACTGGCGCTGCCTGCGTGCCTGGGTTGGAATCGGAGCCCGTGGGCGATACGTAGATGTTAGTGGCTGCAACAGCGCTCCCGCCGACTGCCAGCAACGCGACAGCGCCAAAGCACGACAACAGGTTGATACGAACGTTCGGAACAAGCTTGACTGCGTTTTGCATTTAACTGCCTCAACAAGTGAAAGGAGTAGCTTTGAGGCGTGGAAACTTCCTAAGTTCAATGAATTTGCAGAAAAATTTTTTAGGAGTAACAAACAATACAAAGAAATTTCCCCTGCGAAAAATTTCTTAGGAGGATATTCATTTGTTGTTTGCTATCCCGTGACGCAGGCGTGGGACGGTCGCTGAAGGGCCGGACGGTGGGAATGCTGGACGAGCGACATGAACGCTGAAACATGTCGCATGCTTCAGCGTTCGAATGAGAACAGGATTGATCGCGGCTCTGTGGCCGCGCCGACCACGGGGGTCAGCGCATCTCTTCCATCAGCCGCAGGGCACCCGCGAAACGCCACACGCGGCGCAGTTCGATCACATCGTAGTTCGCCGCGACGTTCGGCGGAAACGCCGAGTAACGCGCGTTCAGGCGCACGATGCGGCGCACGAAGTCGTCGATGTCGGCTCGGCCGCTGGAGCGCAGGATGGTCACGTCCTCGACACTGCCGTCGCTCCGGATGGCCACGCTGACGACGGGATCCGTGCGCACCACGTCGGCCGACAGTTGGGCGTCGCTCAGAACGGCGTTACGCTCGATTTTCTGGCGCACGCTGTCCATGTACATGCGCAGCGGAATGTCGTGGCGCGCCGCCTCGGCCAGGGCGCGCCGAACGGCACGTGCCGCGTCCTCGGCGGGCTGCACGGCCCGCGGCACGGGTTTCAGGATATCGATGCCGCGCATCATCTCGCGCGCACGCGAGGCCAGGTCGCTGCCCAGCGCGCCGCGCGGCAACGG
>NZ_JBKYMO010000029.1:0-24547 GCF_047302915.1 Massilia sp. CT11-108
CGTTGAGGCGCGTCAGTTCGGTGCCGCGTCCGACGGGGCCGGGATTGGCGCCGGCGAGGACGTCGAGGGCGTTTTCCTGCTGCGCGATCGCCCGCTCCAGCTGCGGCACGACGGCGGCCGTCGCGACCAGATGCTGCCTACTCTACGCCTGACGGCGTCGCTGGGTGCGTACGCGAACGATTTGCCGACGTTGCTGTCATCCCCGACAAGGTTGTGGAGCGTGGGCGGCAGCGTGCTGGCACCGCTGTTCGACGCGGGGCGGCTGCGCGCCCAGGCCGAGATCAGCGCCTCGCTGCGCGACCGCGCCGTGTTCGCGTACGAAGCGGCCGTGCGCAATGCGTTCGCCGACACGGAGAACGCGCTGACATCCGTGCAGCGCCTGCGCGAGCAGCTGGACGAGGCGGAGGCGCGCCGGGTGGCCACAAGCGAGGTGCTGAGGATCGCCCACAACCGCTACCGCAACGGCTATTCGTCGTACCTGGAAGAGCTGGACGCCCAGCGCAACGCCTTCGCCGCGGAGAACGCCGCGTTGCAGCTGCGCGCCGCCTGGCTGCAGGCCCACGTCGACCTGTACCGCGCGCTGGGCGGCGGCTGGCATCAATAACGACCATGGAGGAGCGCACATGATCAAGATCGGAATCATCGTCGGGAGCACCCGGCCGGGCCGCAAGGCGCTGGACGTGGCGCGCTGGGTGCTGGACATCGCGGGCATGCGCGCGGACGCCGTGTTCGAGTTGGTCGACATCCAGGATTTCAACCTGCCGCTGCTGGACGAGCCGGTGCCGCCATCGCTGGGGCAGTATTCTCAGCCGCACACCAGGGCCTGGGCCGCCGCCATCGCCGGCTTTGACGGCTACGTGTTCGTCACGCCCGAGTACAACCACGGCACGTCCGGCGCGCTGAAGAACGCCATCGATTTCCTGTACAAGGAGTGGAACAACAAGGCCGCGGGCTTCGTCGGCTACGGCAGCGCGGGCGGCGCGCGCGCCATCGAGAGCCTGCGCCTCGTGATGGGCGAGCTGATGGTGGCCGACGTGCGCGCGCAGGTGATGCTGTCGCTGCGCACCGACTTCGAGAATGGCACGACCTTCAATCCGGCCGGGCACCACGAGCAGTCCGTGGATGCCATGCTGGACCAGGTGGTGGCGTGGAGCCGGGCGCTCAGGACCGTGCGACCGGATGCGCCCGTCACCTCGGACGATGCGCCGCATACCGGCCAGCGCATGGGCAGCCAGTGACGGCCTGGCGGCGGCGTTACAATCGGCGTCCATGACCGCTTCATCCTCTTCCACAAGGCGCGCAACCTGCGCCGCCTGCCTGCGCGCGCAGAGCGCCTGCATCTGCCACTGGGTGCGGCCGCTGTCCAGCCGTGTCGACTTGCTGATCCTGCAACATCCGCTCGAGGTGCGCAACGCCAAGAACAGTGCGCGGCTGCTGCATCTCTGCTTGCCCGGCAGCCGCCTCGAAGTGGGCGAGACGTTCGCTGATCTGCAGGCGCTGCTGCACGCGGATGGGCGGGTGCCCGTGCTGCTGTATCCCGAAACGCCCGGCTTCGTGCCGCCCGTGCTCGCACCGGCGCCGCCGGAACGGCTGCGGCTCGTCGTGCTGGACGCCACCTGGCGCAAGAGCCGCAAGATGCTCCACGTTAATCCTGAGCTGCAACGCCTGCCCCGGTTGGCGCTGCATGACGTGCCCGCGTCGGCTTATCGGATCCGCAAGGCGCATGCGCCGCACCAGTTGTCGACACTGGAAGCGGCCGCGCTGGCACTTGGCCAAATGGAAAGCGACGCCGACGCGTACCGGCCTCTACTGCAGGCGTTTGACGGTTTTGTGCAACAACAAGCTGTTCTTTTTTGGTGCTTGAACCCATCCTGACATCGGCGTACTATACTGTATAAACATACAGTACTTAAGGAGCGCCGTGTGAATCGGGTCAACAAAGCAAACGCAAGTCGGGCGGTCAGCCAGGTGGTGTTGCCGTTCCCGCAAAAGTCCGCCGAGGTCGTGCCCATCCACGGGCCAATCAAAGGTCGTGGCGCCGTCACCAATCTTCAAGGCCGCTACGAAGTGAACGGCCGCGAGCGGTTCGACGACGGCTGGACCGTGCCTGGCGTAAAGGACGAGGCACCGGCGCCCCTCAAGACGACTGTCACTGACGAGATCGCCAAATCGATCCTCAGCCGCAACACGTCGCCGGATATCCCGTTCAGCGTGTCGCTGAACCCGTACCGGGGCTGCGAGCACGGCTGCATCTACTGCTTCGCGCGGCCGACGCACGCCTACCTGGGCCTGTCGCCGGGTCTCGATTTCGAGAGCCGTTTGTACGCCAAGGTGAACGCGGCCGACCTGCTGCGGCGCGAGCTGGCACGGCCGGGCTATGTCCCGGAAAACATTGCCATCGGCGTCAACACCGACGCGTACCAGCCTTGCGAACGCGAGCGCCGCCTCACGCGCGAGGTGCTGGAAGTGCTGGGCGAATGCAACCACCCGTATGGCCTGATCACGAAGTCGTCGCTGATCGAACGCGACATCGACCTGATCGCGCCGATGGCCGAGAAGGGCCTGGCCTGCGCCGCGATCACCCTGACGACGCTGGACGGCGAAATCTCGCGCACGCTCGAGCCCCGTGCGGCCGCGCCCGCCCGCCGCCTGCGCGCGATCCGGACGCTGACGGAAGCCGGCATCCCCGTCAGCGTGAGCGTCGCGCCGATCATCCCGTTCATCACGGAACCGGAAATCGAGCGCATCCTGGAAGCCGCGAAGGACGCCGGCGCCGTCGGCGCGCACTACACGGTGCTGCGCATGCCGTGGGAAGTGAACCCGCTGTTCCAGCAATGGCTGCACGCCCACTTCCCCGACCGCGCCCAGCGCGTGATGAACCGCATCCGCGACATGCGCGGCGGCAAGGACTACGACAGTGACTTCAGCAAACGCATGACGGGCGAAGGCATCTGGGCCGACCTGATTCGCCAGCGCTTCACGAAGGCCATCAAGCGTCTGGGCCTGGATGGCTATATGGGGCGCTTCCACAAGCTGGACGGCTCGCAGTTCAAGCGGCCGCTCGTGGTGCCGAAGACGATCGTCAAGCCGACCAGCGCGGCGGCGGCGCAGATGGATCTGTTTTAAACGTTCGCCGTCGTGTCCGACGGCGTCAGCGACAGCACGTGCGCTGCGACGGCGCGACCGTGCAGGTTGAGTCGGTTGCGCGCGAGACATTCATGCACGGCCCCGGCCTTGCGGGCAACGCCGAGGCTGGGCAGGTTGCCGTCCGCGACGACGATTTCGACCCGCGACTGGCCCAGGTGCTCGAACGCATGACGCGACAGCGCCCGGATGGCCGCCAGTGCCGCGCCCTCGCCCTGGGCCGAGGTACGCACCCAGTAGCCGAGGTTGCAGAAGCCGTGCAGGCGATTGAACTGGTTGAGGCCGGCCGCGCCGACGTAGTGCCGGCCGTCCGGCAGGAAAATGCCGAACTCGTGCGCGCTGCCATCGGCACGCGCGGCATCGCAGAACGCGATCCAGGCCAGCGCATCGGCATCGTCGTAGGCGGCATGGGCCCAGGGCATCCACGGTCCGAGGCTCGCCATCGATTCGCGGACGGCGGCTGCCATCGCCGGCGCATCGTCCGCGACGAGGGGGCGCAGCAGGAAACCGTCGGCGTGGATGGGCTGTATCATGTGAGCATGATAACCGGTCAGTTGTAGGGATGCAGGCTCTCGGCTACGATTGCGTTCTTGATATCGGCGGATCGGCAGGCGGAATATGGTGGAGCAAGGCGGCACGGTGCAGCGCATCGTCTTCGTGGGCGCGGAATCGACGGGCAAGTCGACGTTGTCCGAGCACCTGGCACGTGCCTACAACACGGTCGCGGTGCCCGAGATCGGCTGACACTGCTGCGCTGCGCCCACGAATGCCGCGCGCGCTATGCCTACGTTCGTCTGCGCGGACGACATCCCGTACGAGGAACAGGACGTGCGCGAGAACGAGGCGTGGCGCGGACGCATCCAGCGACTCGTGCTCAAGGATCTCGACGCCCGCCGCATCCCGTACACGGTTGTGCAGGGCAGCGTGGAAGAACGGGCGCGCCAGGTGCGCCGCGTGCTCGACCAAGCCGATTAAACGATCGTGCCCGGTAACTCGATGCCGTGCAGGCGCCGGAACAGCTTCAGCGCGAAGCCGTCCGTCATCCCGGAAATATAGTCGGTCGCCCCGAGCAGGCGCGCGTACAGCGTCGTGCCGCGGCTGAATTGCTGCGGGATGATTTGCGCGATCTTGCGGTCGGCCGCCGACCGGTCCGCTTCCGGCTTGACGAGCGCCGGCACGATCTTGCCCAGCAGCCCGCCGAGGATCTCGAAACCGGCCGCTTCGATCTGCAGCACGGACGGCGTCGCATAGATCCGCTCGCGCGACAGCGTGGCAATCGCCTTCAGCCCGGGAGCGAAGCGCGATGCACCGGCGAGGTCCTGCTCGAAACGGCCGTCCATGATCGCGTCGTAATGCTCGCGGAAGACCTCCAGCGCGGCGCCGATGAGATGGCCGATGGCTCGGGCGCGCAGGTATTCCACGCGGCCCGTGTCGTCGGCCAGTTGCCGGTAGGACGGGCTCGCGGCCGCGCCGCCCGGGAAGGCGAGGGGCCACAGCAATTGGCGCGCCTCGTCGAAGGACACGCGGCCCAGGCGGTGACCATCCTCCAGGTCGACGATGCCGTAGCAGATGTCGTCCGCGGCTTCCATCACGAAGGCGAGCGGATGGCGTGTCCAGGCGCCCGGGCCCTTGCGCACGAGGCCGACCCGGGTGGCGACCCGTTCGGCCGTTGCCGCGTCGTCCGCGAAGTAGCCGAATTTCTTTTCGCTGATCGTGTCCCTGGCCGACGGCAGGTCGGAGGCGCGCGGGTATTTCATGAACGCGGCGAGCACGGCATAGGTGAGCTGGAAGCCGCCATGGTCGACGGCATTCTGCAGACGCGTGACGAGGCGGAAGCCCTGGGCGTTGCCCTCGAAGCGCAGGAAATCCTGGCGTTCGCGCTCGTTGAGGTCGGTCAGCCAGCGTTCTTTGTGCTCGGCGAACCATGACTGGATCGCAGCTTCGCCCGAGTGGCCGAACGGCGGGTTGCCGATGTCGTGGGCGAGGCAGGCGGCCGCCACGATGCTGCCGAAGTCCTGCGGCGCCATCGACAACGCCGGTTCGCGCTCCTTGATGAATTCGCCGCACAGCATGCCCAGCGAACGGCCCACCGACGACACTTCGATGCTGTGCGTGAGGCGCGTGCGCACGTAATCGCTGTCCGATAGCGGGAACACCTGCGTCTTGTCCTGCAGGCGCCGGAACGCGCTCGAATACACGAGCCGGTCCCAGTCGCGCATATATTCGGTACGGCTGCCGCCGTCGCCCCGGTCATCCTCGCGGCCCAGGCGCATCGTCGACACCAGGCGGTCCCATTCCATCGGCATCTTGTCTCCAGAAATTGTTCGATGGTGCAGTGTAGCGCCGTCGCGCACAAAATGGTTGACATCATCAACTTCGTTATATATCTTACGATGTATCTTACGATATAGGGAAGCGATTATGCCGCACCATCATCCACATCATCACCACCATCATCACGACCACGAGCACGCGGGGTTCGCACCGCACCACCGGCATGGTCCCGGCGGTCCCGGCGGTCACCATGGCCGGGGCCGCGGTCCGGGCGGCTTCGGCTTTTCCGACGACGGCGGGCTGCCGCGCGGCCGCAAGCTGTCGTCGGACGATCTGCAATTGCTGCTCCTCGCCCTCATCGCCGAACAACCGAGCCATGGCTACGAGCTCATCCGGGCATTGGAAGCCCGCTCGGGCGGCTTCTACGTGCCGAGCCCCGGCATGATGTATCCGGCGCTCGCCGCGATGGAAGACCTGGGCTGGGTGACCATCGAGCTCGAAGGCACGCGCAAGCGCTACGCCCTGTCGGACGACGGCCGCGCCCATCTGGACGCGAACCGCGAACACGTCGACATGCTGCTCGCCCGGCTGCAGGAGGCCGCGCGCAAGATGGAATTGATGCGCAGCGCGCTCGCCGAAGGGGACGAGGGGCCGGGCGGACGCGGTGCGTTCAGTGCCGAGTTGCACGACGCGCGCCACGCACTCAAGCGGGCACTGGCCTCGCGGGCGGGCGCATCCGCCGAGGAGCAGCAGCGCATCGCCGCCATCCTGATGCGCGCGGCGGCCGAGATCGAGCAGGGCGGCGCAGCCGGCTGAAGCTCAGCCCGCGAGTGCACCGGGCAGCCGCCGGGGCGTGCCGCGACGCATTCGCAGCCCCGGACGCTCGACCGCCACGTACAGCAGCGCCGCCATGGCCAGCGACGCCCCGTTGTACAGGACGAACGCGGCGAACGGTGCGTTCGCCGCCAGATCGCCCACCACGCCGTCTAGCCACGCGTACACCTGGCGATGCGTCAGGTACAGGCTGAACGCGAGCAGGGCGACCATGCGGACGCCCGGCAGCGCCCGGCATCCGAGCGGCGTACGAGGACTCAGCGCACCGAGCAGTAGGCAGGCACAGCCGAGGGCGACGAGCGGATAGAGAAAAACGGCACCGCCACGGGCAAGCACATCGACCCGCGTGGCTGCAACAAGCAGCGCCAGGCCCGCGCCGAGCAGCACCCATCCGTGCGCCAGCACGCGCGTCCACCAGGCTGGACGGAACGCGCGCAAGGCAGCCAGCAGGACGCCGGCCAGCAACCCGTCGATCCGCGTCCACGTCGGGCTGTAGATCCTGCCGACATAGCCCGCGACCGCGCGCGCTGCGTCTGCGCCCGGCGCGAGATGCGGCGCGATCGCATGCCGCCATTCCCAGTCGCGCAACAGCATGCCGGCACCGAATAGCAGGGCGGCGCCGGCGCCTGTCGCGAGCACGCCCGGCATCCGTCCGCGGCGCGCCAGCAGCCATCCGGCCAGTGGAAACAGCAGGTAGAAATGCTCCTCGACGCACAGCGACCAGGCGTGTGAATACGCCCGCTGCGTGAGGTGGTCGGGAAGGACGTTCATGGTGAAGGTGAGGAATTGCCAGACGGGCGGCATCGCCTCGGCCTCGCGCCATGCCGGCAGCGCGAGATACAGTGCCAGCACCGCGAGGTAGGCCGGCAGGATGCGCCACGCCCGGCTGACGACGAAGCCCGCCCAGTCCGGCGTGCGGCCGGCCGCCAGGTCGCGCAGTACGGGCCACCCGATCAGGTAGCCGCTGAGCACGAAGAACAGGTCGACACCCATCCAGCCATGCTGCCCGGGGCCTGTGACGTCGATGCCGTGGCTGGACAGGTGGTACAGCATGACGACGCCGATGGCGATGGCGCGCAGCAGGTCGAGGCCGGGCGCGCGGGGCGACGGCGAGCGCGACGTCGGAATGGGTGATGGATGCATGGCGCGCAAGTCTACCTGAGCGCAAGGCGTCAAGACTCGGCAATCATCACGGCGTCGTCGGCGAGTGCGTTGGCGGTCGCGACCAGCCTGTCGTATGCTGGCGCCGATTCCATTTCTCCTGTTCACATCATGTCTCGCGATACGATCGTCGACACCAGCAAACTACTGAGCTACGTGCTGCGCCATCGCCCGGACAGCATCGGCCTTCAGCTCGATGCCAACGGCTGGGCCGATGTAGACGCGCTGCTGCAGCGTCTGGCCGAACATGGCAGGCCGGTCGCGCGCGAACTGCTCGATCGCGTCGTCGCGAACAACGACAAGCAGCGTTTCGCGTTCGATGCCACCCGTACCCGCATCCGCGCCAGCCAGGGGCACTCGATCCAGGTCGACCTGGCCCTGCAGCCGGCGCAGCCGCCGGACGTGCTGTACCACGGCACGGCGAGCCGCTTCCTGAAGTCGATCCTCGCGTCGGGCCTGCGTGCCGGCAACCGCCAGCACGTGCACCTGTCGGGCGACGTCGGCACCGCCCGCCGCGTCGGTGCACGCTACGGCTTTCCCGTCATCCTGCGCGTCGACACGGCCCGCATGCGCGTGGATGGCGCCGTGTTCTACCGCTCGGACAACGGCGTCTGGCTGACTGGTCCCGTGGCGCCGCGCTACCTGCGCGTGCTGGACGGGAACGGCCGCGGCGGCGATTGACGAGCGGCTCAGCGCTCGTTGGTCGCCGCAGCCAGCAGTTCGGCCGTGTCGTCCGCCCCCATCCTGCGCGCCGCGTCGAGGATCGCATTGCCGTCCGCGTCCAGGCGGAACGGGTCGGCGCCGCGCGCCAGCAGCAGGCGGACGATATCCCCGCGGTTGAACATCGCGGCGAACATCAGCGCCGTCTTGCCGTTCGGGCCCGCGTGGTCGACCGCCGCGCCGTGGTCCAGCAGCAGGGTCGCGATCGCCAGGTCCCCCTTGAAGGCGGCGCCGGCCAGCGGGGTCTGGCCGGCGTCGTTCATGATTTCCGGATCGGCGCCGTGCTCCAGCAGTACCCGCGCCGCGTCCGCATGGCCGTGGTAGCAGGCCAGCATCAAGAGACTGTCGCCGCGTTCGTTGCGCAGGTTGGGCGGCAGGCCCTGGCCCAGCAGCGTCGCCAGTTCGGCGGCCTCACCGGTGCGCGCGAAGTGGAAGACCTTGCGCACGAAGGCCAGCGTGTCTTCGTCGAGTTCGCTGGCCGATGGCGGATGAGGCGGTGGTTGCATCATGGTCTCCTGTGCTTGAAAGCTCGACAGGATTAGAACATAAAGCTGCCGGGCGCACCGCGGCGCCGGGTTCGCGCGATATCAAATCCGGCGTTGGAACTCTTCCAGGTGCCGTTCGATCTCAAACACATGCGGGTCGGGCTTGCCGAGTGCGCGCAGGGCCTTGGCCAGTTCCAGCAGGTATTCGCTGTTCGGTCCGCTCGGGCCGCGCGCGGTGGCGATCTGTAGCGCAATGTCGCGCTCACTCGCCGGACCGAGGTACGCGGCGTTCTCGTGCGTGGCGATGTAGACGAGGCCTTCGGTGGCGCTCCCATCCTCGAAGCGGATGTCGGTCGCCAGGCGCAGGTAGCCGTTCTTTTCGCGGTAGTCGAGGTGTGCGAATTCCTCGGGCGTGACGAGGTAGGCCATGCCGTGGCACGTCGCGTCCGGGTCCGGCACCAGGGTCACGACCCGGCCCGGCGCAGTCTCGGTGCCGCGGTGGTCGTGCGAGCCTTGCCAGAAGCGCCGCGTCCATCCCGTGATGCTGGCGGGGCGCCGCTCGATGTAGGGGAAGTCGGCCTTGAAGATGAGGGAGCCGTAGCCGAACAGCCAGACACTGGCGTGGTTGTCGAACCTGTCCATGCGCTGATTGATCGCGATGGTGTTATGGGACATCGATGAAAGGAGGTTGCGTGGAGGAAGCTGCATTCTAGCGCGGCCGTTCGGCGGCGTCAGGCGCGTGGCCGCAATGCGCCCGCGGGATTGTCGGCCGCGCCGACCCAGTCGAACAGGAACGCGATGAAGGCGGCCGCGGCCGGCGACAGCGACCGCTGTTCGCGTGTGTAGACAAAGAAGCGGCGCGTCAGCACGGGCGCGTCGAGCGGCAGCATGCGCAGGCCGTGCAGGCGCACGAGCGGGGCGGCGTAAGGCATGCAGACGGTGACGCCCAGGCCGGATGCCACCATGGCCAGCGCGGTGGTCATGTACGTGACTTCGTGGGCCGGCCGCAGCGTCAGGTCGCGCAGCGTATCCGCGCCGCCGGCCTTGGCGTCGGCGGCGCCGGTGGTCATGTTCGCCAGCAGCCGCTCCGTGAACTGGCCGCGCAAGGTGATCAGCGGATGCGCGGCCAGGTCGCTCCAGCCGAGCCGGCGGCGCTTCGCCAGCGCATGATCGGGCGGCAGCACCGCTTCGAACGGCATCTCCATCAGCTCGCGTGCTTCCAGTTGCGGGGCGCCGTCGCGTTCCGGGCCGATGCCGAAGTCCGTCTCGCCGGACAGCACGCGCGTCGTGACGGCCTCGACCGGCGAATCGGACAGGCTGATGCGGATGTCCGGGTAGCGCGTGCGCCACGCGGCGATCACCTGCGGGAGCAGGGTGCAGGCCATCAATTGAGGCACGGCCACGCGCACGATGCCCTTCCTGAGCTGCGCCTGGTCCGCAATGTTCGCAAGCGCACGGTCGAGATCGTCGATCATCTGGCTGAATAGGGGGTACAGCTCGTTCCCCGTTTCGGTCAAGGCGATACGCCGTGTGCTGCGGTCGACGACGCGGACGCCGAGCGTCTGTTCCAGCTCTTTGATCAAACCGGACAAGGCCGACTGTGTTACGTGCATGTACTGCGCGGCAAGCGTAAAGTTACCGGTCTTTGCCAGGGCAACGAGGGCGCGCATCTGGCGCAGGGTAGGATTCATCAGAAAATCCGATAAATAGAGCGGAAAATATTGTTTGTATGATAGTCCGTTTTAATTTTTAATGGCGGAAACACTTAATCGTTGAAGGAAACGCCATGAAACTCGCTACCCTGAAGTCGGGCGGGCGCGACGGCACGCTCGTCGTCGTCAGCCGGGACCTGGTCACCTGCCAGGCGGTGCCCAGGATCGCCCGCACCCTGCAGCAGGCGCTGGACGACTGGGACCACGTCGCGCCGAAGCTGCGCCAGGTCTATGAGCAACTGAATGCCGGCACGGCCGCCGGGGCGGAATCCTTCATCGAGGAAGAGTGCGCGTCGCCGCTGCCGCGCGCCTACCAGTGGGCCGACGGCTCCGCCTACATCAACCACGTGGAACTCGTGCGCAAGGCGCGCGGCGCGCAGGTGCCGCCGTCGTTCTATACGGATCCGCTGATGTACCAGGGCGGCTCGGATTCCTTCGTCGGCCCGTGCGACCCGATCGCCGTGCTGTCCGAGGAGTGGGGCGTCGACCTGGAAGCGGAAGTGGCGGTCGTGACGGGCGATGTGCCGATGGGCGCTACCGTGGAGCAGGCAGCCCGGGCCATCCGCCTCGTCATGCTGGTCAACGACGTCTCCCTGCGCAACCTGATTCCGAAGGAGCTGGAAAAGGGCTTCGGCTTCTTCCAGTCCAAGCCGGCCAGCGCGTTCTCCCCGGTGGCCGTGACACCGGACGAACTCGGCGATGCCTGGCGCGACAGCAAGCTGCACCTCCCGCTGCTGGTGACGTTGAACGATCAGCCGTTCGGCCGTCCCAACGCGGGCGACGACATGACGTTCAGCTTCGCGCAACTGGTCGCGCACGCCGCGAAGACGCGCGAACTGGCAGCCGGTTCCATCATCGGCTCGGGCACGGTGTCGAACAAGCAGGGCAGCCTGCATGGATCGAGCATCGCCAACGGCGGCGTGGGGTATTGCTGCCTGGCGGAGCTGCGTATGTACGAGACGATCGAACAGGGCGCGCCGGCCACGCCTTTCCTGCGCTTCGGCGATACTGTCCGTATCGAGATGCTCGATGCCGACGGCGCCAGCGTGTTCGGCGCCATCGACCAGGAGGTAGCACACTATCACGGGAGGAAGGAATGAAGCTCTATACCTATTTCCGCAGTTCGGCCGCATACCGGGTGCGTATCGCGCTCAACCTGAAGGGGCTGAAGTACGACGCGGTTCCGGTGCACCTTTTGCGTGGCGGCGGCGAGCAGCTGCAAGAGAACTACGTCAAGATGAATCCCAGCGGTCTCGTCCCCACCTTCCAGGACGACTACATCACGCTGACGCAGTCGATGGCCATCCTCGAATACCTCGAGGACGAATACCCGCAGGTGCCGCTGCTGCCGAAGGATGCTTCCGGCCGCGCGCGCGTGCGCGAGCTCGCGCAGATTATTGCCTGCGACATCCATCCTGTGAACAATCTCCGCGTGCTCCGCTACCTCGTCGAGGACCTCGGCCTGTCGGAAGAGATCAAGACGCAGTGGTACCGCCACTGGCTCGTGGGCGGCCTCGACGTGCTGGAGAAGCACCTGGCGCGCGACCCGAGCGCGGGCCCGCTGTGTCACGGCTACCTGCCGACGATTGCCGACTGCTTCCTCGTGCCGCAGGTGTTCAATGCGCAGCGCCACGGCATCGACGTTGCCGTCTATCCGAACATCGCGCGCATCAACGCGGCGTGCATCGAACTGCCCGCCTTCGTGGCGGCGCATCCGTCCAACCAGCCGGACGCCGAGTAAAGCGAACCGGCTGATCGAAGACGCGGCGCTGCTCAATGCCGCGTCTGCGAGCCGCGCGTCGAGCGGTCCGGCTCGGCCGGCGTGGAAATCTCTTCCAGCGTGTGGTCGATGCCGGCCGAATGCTTGGCCGCCATGTCGCCAAGGG
This sequence comes from Massilia sp. CT11-108, assembly GCF_047302915.1. Lineage (NCBI taxonomy): Bacteria > Pseudomonadati > Pseudomonadota > Betaproteobacteria > Burkholderiales > Oxalobacteraceae > Massilia > Massilia sp. CT11-108. Next base: position 12,217 of record NZ_JBKYMO010000029.1, read on the forward strand.
AAACGATGCCGATCACTTCCTGCGACTGCTCGTCGACGACGGGCACGCGGCGGATCTGCACGTCGCCCATCTGGCCCAGCACCTCGTCCACTGTCTGGTTCGGCGCGCAGGTGCGCACGTCGGTGCTCATCACGTCGCCCACGCGTGTCCGATCCGGGGCCTGGCCGGCCGCCGTCGAGCGGACCGTGATGTCGCGGTCGGTGATCATGCCGACGAGCTTTTGGCCATCGAGCACGGGGATCGACCCCACGTTCAATTCATCCATCATCTGCGCGGCGCGCTGCACGGTTTCCTGTGGCGAAATGCTTTGCACGTCGCGGGTCATCACATCCTGAATGGTCTGCATTTGAACTCCTCCTGATGTTCACACGGCGATGCATGATGCACGCTTTCGCGAAGATCGGACGCTACGTTGACTCGCGGAACAGTCCGTGAATACAGGCCTTGTGCGAAGCCGGCTCGGCTACAATCTGCGGCTCTTTGACTCGCAATGACACCATGCCTATTCCCGCGCCCATCCTCGAAGCCTTGCAGCGCGCCGACGCCTCCTGGCGCCCCCATCTGATCACCGGTCTCGACGCGATGATGCGCGCGACGCCGGATTACCTGCCGGACCTCGCCAACGATCAATACCTGCCGACCGGCGGCCGCCTCTTCGCGGCGTTCGCACTGCCGTTGCCCAACGTGCGCTACGTGCTCGTGGGGGAGGGGCCGTATCCGCGCGAGGAGAGCGCGACCGGCGTGTGCTTCATGGATGGTGCGGTCGGACCATTGTGGTCGGAGACGGGCCTGTCGAAGCCCGTCAACCGCGCGACGTCGCTGCGCAACTTCATGAAGATGCTGCTCGTGGCCGAGGGCCGCCTGAGCGAGGACGACACGGGCGGCGCGGCATTGGCCCCGGTCGCGAAGGCGGCGCAAACGGATGGCTCGATCCAGACCCTGGCCGAGCTGCAGGACAACCTGCTCGGCCACGGGTTCCTGTTATTGAATGCGGCCCTCGTGTTCCGCAAGCACGTGCCGCCGGTCCAGGAAGCGCGTGCGTGGGTACCGTTCCAGCGCGCCGTGTTCGCCGCACTGGCGGAACGGGCCGACAAGCCGACGCTGGTCCTGTGGGGCAAGATCGCGGAGCAATTGAACAAGGTGCCGGAGACGGCCGGCCTCCCGCAGATCCACGCCGAGCACCCGTACAACCTGTCGTTCATCCGCCACGAAGGCATGCAGACACTGTTCGGCCCGATGCATTTGCTGCACCGCCGTTAAATTCGGGGTCAGAGCACATTTTTGCGCAATTGATCCAATGCCATTCGACTGGATGAGGGCAGGAGGGGCGGCCACGATTTCGAAGCAGCTACCATGTCGTCGGCTGACCGAAGCGCCAATGCCCGGCGCGAATCTTGGCGGAAAGACATTGCCAAAAAAAGGGCTCTGACCCCGAATTGTCGATGCGTTTGCTGCACCGCGGCTAAAAAAGAGGGGGCCAAGCAAAGGCTGGCGAAATACGCTATACTTGACTAAATCGATCAACTAATCAGGTTTTTCTCAACGTCCCGCAGGACAGATGAAAACGTGACGGGTTGAAGAGAAGCAAGATTTTAACACTGTCTGGAAAACAACCGGGGTTCTGATGCGTCTGACCACCAAAGGCCGTTTTGCTGTTACCGCGATGATCGACCTCGCCCTGCGCCAGGGCAATGGTCCGGTCACGCTGTCGGGCATCAGCCAGCGCCAGGCTATTTCGCTGTCGTACCTGGAGCAATTGTTCGGCAAGCTGCGCCGCCACGAGATCGTCGAGTCGGTGCGCGGCCCGGGCGGCGGCTACAGCCTCGCGCGCAGCGCCGACAAGGTCACTGTCGCCGACATCATCATCGCCGTCGACGAGCCGATCGATGCGACCCAGTGCGGCGGCAAGGAAAACTGTCATGGCGCCGATGCCGCCAGCGGCACGCGCTGCATGACCCACGAACTGTGGGCCACGCTGAATGCGAAGATGGTCGATTTCCTTGACTCGGTGACCTTGCAGGATCTCGTCGACCAGCAGAAGCAGAAAGAACAGAACGTCGTGGTGATGCACCGCCACGCGCCGTCGGACAATACTGAAGCTAAGCATATTGGAGTGAACTGATGAACGCGCCCTTGGACAAAAAAATCGAGCAGAGCTTCGTGACTGCGCCGCATTTCCCGATCTACATGGATTACTCGGCCACGACGCCGATCGATCCGCGCGTGGCGGACAAGATGATTCCGTACCTGCGCGAGCAGTTCGGCAACCCGGCGTCGCGCAGCCACGCTTACGGCTGGAGCGCCGAGGCGGCCGTCGAGGAGGCGCGCGCGCAAGTCGCGGCGCTCGTCGGCGCCGATCCGCGCGAGATCATCTGGACCTCGGGCGCGACCGAATCGAACAACCTCGCGATCAAGGGCGCGGCGCAGTTCTACAAGTCGAAGGGCAAGCACATCATCACGGTCAAGACCGAGCACAAGGCCGTGCTGGATACCGTGCGCGAACTGGAACGCCAGGGCTTCGAGGCGACTTACCTGGAACCGCAGGACAATGGCCTGATCACGCTGGAGCAGCTGGAAGCGGCGATGCGTCCGGACACGATCCTCGTCTCCGTCATGCTCGTGAATAACGAGATCGGCGTGGTCCAGCCGATCAGGGAAATCGGCGAGCTGTGCCGCAAGAAGGGCATCATCTTCCACAGCGACGCGGCGCAGGCCACCGGCAAGGTCGAGATCAACCTGGAAGAGCTGAAGGTCGACCTGATGAGTTTCAGCGCGCACAAGACCTACGGTCCGAAGGGCATCGGCGCGCTGTACGTGCGCCGCAAGCCGCGCGTGCGCCTGGAAGCGCAGATGCACGGCGGCGGCCACGAGCGCGGCCTGCGTTCGGGCACGCTGGCACCGCACCAGATCGTCGGCATGGGCGAGGCCTTCCGCATCGCCAAGGAAGAGATGGATACCGAGCTCGCGCGCATCAAGGCGCTGCGCGACCGCCTGGCCAAGGGCCTGCTGGAGATCGAAGAGGTCTACATCAACGGCGACATGGAACACCGCGTCCCGCACAACCTGAACGTCTCCTTCAACTTCGTCGAAGGCGAATCGCTGATCATGGCCGTCAAGGACATCGCCGTGTCGTCGGGTTCGGCCTGCACCTCGGCGTCGCTGGAACCGTCGTACGTGCTGCGCGCCCTGGGCCGCAGCGATGAACTGGCGCACAGCTCGATCCGCTTCACGATCGGCCGCTTCACGACCGAGGAAGACATCGACTTCGCCATCAAGCTGCTGAAGGAAAAAGTCGGCAAGCTGCGCGAACTGTCGCCGCTGTGGGAAATGCACAAGGATGGCATTGACCTGAACTCGATCCAGTGGGCAGCCCACTAATTCAACGAACAGAACACCAAGGAGCACTACCATGGCATATTCCGACAAGGTCCTGGACCACTACGAAAACCCGCGCAACGTCGGCTCGTTCGACAAGAATTCCGACGACGTCGGCACCGGCATGGTCGGCGCACCGGCCTGCGGCGACGTGATGAAGCTGCAGATCAAGGTGAACGAAGCCGGCGTGATCGAAGACGCGAAATTCAAGACGTACGGCTGCGGCTCGGCGATCGCATCGAGCTCGCTCGTGACCGAGTGGGTGAAAGGCAAGTCGCTGGACGAGGCACTGTCCATCAAGAACACGCAGATCGCCGAGGAACTGGCGCTGCCGCCGGTGAAGATCCACTGCTCGATCCTGGCCGAAGACGCCATCAAGGCGGCTGTCGCCGACTACAAGACCAAGCACGCGACCGAAAAAGCGTAACGTCGTAACCCCAAGCTGGAGAGTGAAATGGCTGTGACCCTGACCGAAAAAGCCGCAAAGCACATCAACCGTTACCTCGAACGCCGGGGCAAGGGCGTGGGCCTGCGTTTCGGCGTGCGCACGACCGGCTGCTCCGGCCTGGCCTACAAGCTGGAATACGTCGACGAAGCCAGCCCCGAAGACGCCGTCTTCGAATCGCACGGCGTGAAGGTCTTCGTCGATCCGAAGAGCCTGGCGTATATCGACGGCACCGAGCTCGATTTCGCCCGCGAAGGCCTGAACGAAGGCTTCCGCTTCAACAACCCGAACGTCAAGGACAATTGCGGTTGCGGCGAAAGCTTCCGCGTCTGACCGGGAGCGCCGGAACGTGCAAAACCATTTCGAGCTGTTCCAGCTGCCGGCCAGGTTCGACGTCGACATGGACGCGCTGGACGCGGCTTACCGCGAGGTCCAGGGCCGCGTCCATCCGGACCGTTTCGTGAACGCGAGCGACGCGGAAAAACGCGTCGCGATGCAATGGGCGACGCGCGCCAACGAGGCCTATCAAACGCTGAAGAGTCCCATGTTGCGCGCGCGCTACCTGTGCGAGCTGAATGGCGTCGACCTGCAGACCGAGTCGAACACCGCGATGCCGATGGACTTCCTGATGGAGCAGATGGAGCTGCGCGAAGCGCTGTCCGACGCGCGCGACGCGAAGGATGCCGGCGCGCTCGACGAGCTCGATGCGCGCATCCGCGGCGAGCGCAAGCAGCGCCTGGCGCAGGTCGGCAAGCTGCTCGACGCCGGGGACTACCCGCAGGCGGCGCAGGGCGTGCGGGCGCTGATGTTCCTCGACAAGTTCGGCGACGAATTGCATTACGCGTTCGAGGCATTAGAGTCGTAGCGCGGCACGCCGTGCCCACGCGCGTAGGGTGCCCACCCAACGCGCCGCGAACGTATCCAATAATAAAACCAGGTAACACGACCATGGCACTACTGCAGATCTCCGAACCCGGCATGTCGACCGCGCCGCACCAGCACCGGCTGGCGGTGGGCATCGACCTGGGCACCACCAATTCCCTCGTCGCGACCGTGCGTCATTCGATCCCGGAAGTGCTGACCGACGAGGACGGCCGCTCGCTGCTGCCGTCGATCGTGCGCTACCTCCCGAACGGCCACGCCAACATCGGCTACAAGGCCATGGCGGCCCGCACCACCGATCCGAAGAACACCATCGTCTCCGTCAAGCGCTTCATGGGCCGCGGCCTGAAGGATATCGCCCACGTCGAGAACCTGCCCTACGATTTCGTCGATGGTGGCCGCGAAGGCGGTCACGGGATGGTCCAGGTGAAAACCGTCGCGGGCGTGAAGTCGCCGGTGGAGGTCTCCGCGCAGATCCTGGCCACGTTGCGCCAGACCGCGGAAGATGCGCTGGGCGATGAACTCGTCGGCGCCGTCATCACCGTCCCCGCGTACTTCGACGACGCGCAGCGCCAGGCGACGAAGGATGCGGCCCAGCTGGCCGGCCTGAACGTGCTGCGCCTGCTGTCCGAGCCGACGGCCGCCGCCATCGCGTATGGCCTCGACCACGGCAAGGAAGGCGTGTTCGCCGTGTACGACCTGGGCGGCGGCACGTTCGACATCTCGATCCTCAAGCTGTCGAAAGGCGTGTTCGAAGTGCTGTCCACGGGCGGCGATTCCGCGCTCGGCGGCGACGACTTCGACCAGCGCCTGTTCTGCTACATCACCCAGCAGGCCGGCCTCGCGCCGCTGTCGGAAGTCGACACCGCCACGCTGATGGTCAAGGCGCGCCAGGCCAAGGAACTGCTGTCGACGAACGAAGAGACCACCGTCGAGGCGATCCTGAAATCGGGCGAGGTCGTGCAGGTGACGATCACCGCGAAGACCTTCGCCGAGATCACGCAGCCGCTCGTCGCGAAGACGATGAACGCCGTGCGCAAGGCGATGCGCGATGCGAACGTGTCCGTGGAAGACGTCGATGGCGTCGTGCTCGTCGGCGGCGCCACGCGCATGCCGCACATCCGCCGCGCCGTCGGCGACTTCTTTAAAACGATCCCGCACGCGAACATCGACCCGGACAAGGTCGTCGCGCTGGGCGCCGCCATCCAGGCGAACCTCCTCGCGGGCAACCGCGCGGCCGGCGACGACTGGCTGCTGCTGGACGTGATCCCGCTGTCGCTGGGCATCGAGACGATGGGCGGCCTGGTCGAGAAGATCATCCCGCGCAACTCCACGATCCCGTGCGCCCGTGCGCAGGAATTCACGACGTTCAAGGATGGCCAGACGGCCCTGGCCGTGCACGTGGTGCAGGGCGAGCGCGAGCTCGTGTCCGACTGCCGTTCGCTGGCGCGCTTCGAACTGCGCGGCATCCCGCCGATGGCGGCCGGCGCGGCGCGCATCCGCGTCACGTACCAGGTCGATGCGGACGGGTTGCTGTCCGTGGCGGCGCGCGAGATGCGCTCCGGCGTGGAAGCGTCGATCACCGTGAAGCCGTCGTACGGCCTCGGCGACGACGAGGTCGCGCGCATGCTGCAGGATTCGTACAACTCGGCGCAAGTGGACATGGTCGCGCGCGCGCTGCGCGAGGAACAGGTCGAGGCCGAGCGCATCCTGCTGGCCACGCAATCCGCGCTCGACACCGACGTCGAACTGCTGAACGCCGAAGAGCAGGACACGATCGCGCAACTGATGCAGGGCGTGCGCGACGCGGCGGCGCGCTCGAACGATACGTCCATCGACGCGGACTCGCGTCAGAACGTACTGCACGACGCGGTGCAGGCGCTGGCGCGCGGCACCGAGGAATTCGCCGCGCGGCGCATGGACAAGAGCGTGCGCAAGGTGTTGGCAGGAAAAGCGCTCGATCAGGTTTAAACTCGAACGGTAAAACAACGTCGTTCCCGCGGAGGCGGGAACCCAAGCTGAGCATCAGGAATCGCAACGTGTGCGGTATCGCGGGTGCACCGACTTCGGAAACTCAACTTGGATCCCCGCCTGCGCGGGGATGACGGTTTTAGGGGTGCGGACCGAGATCGGCACCCCAGAACAAACAAACACAAGAGGTCAAGAAGTGCCACAAATCGTCATCCTCCCCCATCCCGTCTTCTGCCCCGAAGGCGCCGTGCTCGAAGGCCAGAGCGGCAAGTCGATCTGCGACACGCTGCTCGAGCACGACATCGAGATCGAACACGCCTGCGACCGCGTGTGCGCATGCACCACGTGCCACGTGATCGTGCGCGAAGGCTTCGATTCGCTGAACGAGCAGGAGGAAAAGGAAGAGGACATGCTCGACAAGGCCTGGGGCCTCGAGCCGAACTCGCGCCTGTCCTGCCAGGCCATCATCGCCGACGAAGACCTCGTCGTCGAGATCCCGAAGTACACGATCAACCACGCAGCCGAGAACCACTGATCACGACGGGGGACACATGAAGTGGACCGATGTCACGGCCATCGCCGAGGCCTTGTACGAACAGCACCCGGACGTCGATCCGGCCACCGTGCGCTTCGTCGACCTGCATAACTGGGTCGTCGCGCTGGACGGCTTCGACGACGACCGCACGCGCGGCGGCGAGCGCGTATTGGAAGCCATACAGGCAGCCTGGATAGATGAAGCCCGCTAAAAAAGAAGCCCCCACGATTTACCAACAAGCCCCGGAAATCAAGCCGGGGCAGTCGATCGAACTGCTGAAGGAACTGCATATCCTCACGCGCGACGGCAAGCTGAACCAGGACAGCCGCCGCAAACTGAAGCAGGTCTACCACCTCGTCCAGTTCATCGAGCCCTTGCTGAAGGATGTCGGGGAAAGTGCGACCGTGGTCGACCACGGCGCCGGCAAGTCCTACCTCGGCTTCATCCTGTACGACCTGTTCTTCAAGGGCAGGGAGAACGGCGGCCATATCTACGGCATCGAGACGCGCGAGGAACTCGTGCAGAAGTCGACCGAGCTGGCGGCGCGCCTGGGCTTCCCGGGCATGTCGTTCCTGAACCTGTCCGTCGCGGAGTCCACCGGGTCCGACAAGCTGCCGGCCACGATCGACGTGGTGACGGCGCTCCACGCCTGCAACACGGCGACGGACGACGCCATCGATTTCGCACTGAAGAAGCACGCGAAGCACATCGTGCTGGTGCCGTGCTGCCAGGCCGAAGTCGCATCCGTGCTGCGCAAGAATAAAGGCAAGGACCTGGGCCGCAGCGCGCTGACGGAAATCTGGCGCCACCCGATCCACACGCGCGAATTCGGCAGCCAGATCACGAACGTGCTGCGCTGCCTGCAGCTGGAGGCGCACGGCTACCAGGTCACCGTCACGGAACTGGTGGGCTGGGAACACTCGATGAAGAACGAGCTGATCGTCGCCACCTATAAAAACCTGCCGCGCCGCCGGCCGGCCGAGCGCCTGCAGCAGGTGCTGGCCGAAGTCGGCCTCGAGGAACTCTCTTCGCGTTTCTATACCGGACCAACGACAAGCGAGTCAACGACAAGCGAGCCAACGACATGAGCGACCACCACGACCGCTGGATCGACCTGCGCAGCGACACCGTCACCCAACCGTCCGCCGCGATGCGCGCCGCGATGGCCGATGCGGCCGTCGGCGACGACGTCTACGCCGACGACCCCACCGTCAACCGCCTGCAGGACTTCGCGGCCGAACTGTTCGGTTTCGAAGCCGGCCTGTTCGCGCCGAGCGGCACGCAAACGAACCTCATCGCGCTGATGACGCATTGCGGCCGCGGCGACGAATACCTCGTCGGCCAGGAAGCCCACACGTACAAGTACGAAGGCGGCGGCGCCGCGGTGCTGGGTTCGATCCAGCCGCAGCCGATCGCCAACCAGCCGGACGGTTCGATCGCAATCTCCGACATCGCCGCGTACATCAAGCCGGACGACATGCACTTCGCGCGCACCCGCGTGCTGGCGCTGGAAAACACGATCGGAGGCCGCGTGCTGCCGCGCGACTACGTGAAGGCGGCGACGGATCTCGCGCATGCGAAGGGCCTGGTCACGCACCTGGACGGCGCCCGCGTCTGCAACGCCGCAGTCAAGCAGGGCATCTCGCTGCGGGAGGCGGCGGCCGGTTTCGACACCGTGTCCGTGTGCCTGTCGAAGGGTCTCGGCGCGCCGGTCGGCTCCGTGCTGCTCGGACCCAGGGCGTTCATCGAGCAGGGCAAGCGCTGGCGCAAGATGCTGGGCGGCGGCATGCGCCAGGCCGGCGTCATCGCGGCCGCGGCGCATTACGCGCTGGAGCACAATGTCGAGCGCCTCGCCGAGGACCATCAACATGCGGCCGACCTGTCCGCCGGCCTCGCGCGCATCGAGCAGCTCACGGTGACGGCGCCGCAGACGAACATTTTCTACGTCGAGATCCCACAAGCCGCGTGCGCGCAGCTGGCAGAGGCGTTGAGCCGCCAGGGCATCCGCGCCTCGATCGGCCCGCATACGCGCCTCGTGACGCACCTGGACGTGACGGCCGTGGATGTGAAGACGACCATCGCCGCGTTCGAAGCGTTCTTCCGCGACTGGAAAGCACAATGAGTGACGAAGGAATCCGCCTCGCCAAGCGCGTGGCCGAAACGGTGCCGTGCTCGCGCGGCGAAGCCGAACGTTATATCGCAGGCGGCTGGGTGACGGTCGACGGGGACGTCGTCGAAGATCCCGCGACGCGCGTTACCTCGGCGCAGACGGTGGCGCTGCTGCCGGGCGCCGAACCCGTCGAACCGGCGCCGGTGACGATCCTGCTGCACAAGCCGGCCGGCGTCGATGCGGCCGGGGCTCTCGCGCTGATCGCGCCCGAGACGCTGGCCGCAATGCCCAACGCACCGGGTTTGCGTTATCTGCGCCGGCATCTGTCGCGGCTGACGATCGTCACGCCGCTGGAACCGGAAGCGAGCGGCCTGCTCGTGTTGAGCCAGGATTGGCGCGTGACGCGCAAGCTGGTCGAGGACGGCGCGCGCGTCGAACAGGAGTATGTGGCCGAAGTGACGGGCGCCATCGCCGACGATGGTCTCGCCCGGCTGAACGCGAGCATGCGCGTGCAGGGCCGGGCGACCGTGCCGCTGAAGGCGAGCTGGCAAAGCGAGGCGCGGCTGCGCCTGGCCGGCAAGGACGTTCGGCCCGGGCAGGTCGAAGCGATGTGCGCCGAGGTCGGCTTGACCGTCAAGTCGCTGCGCCGGCTGCGCATCGGGCGCGTGGCGCTGGGCCAGCTGCCGGTTGGGCGCTGGCGGTATCTGCACGAGGCCGAACGGTTCTGACTTGCCGGAAAGGCAACCCCTCCTGTACACTGCGTCGCGCGCGCCTGGCGCTACAGAGAGGATCAATGGATGAAGTTCGGTAAGCTGCTTCTGCCCGTGCTGTCGCTATGGACGGGCGTCGTCCTGGCCGCGGGCGTCGATCCGCTGACGGTCGACATCGACGCGCGCGACGCGCTGCGTTTCGCGAGTCTCATGCAGGATGGCGCCGTGCCGACGGCCGATGCGTTGCAGCGCGGTTATCTGGATGGGGCTGGGCCCGGCGTCAAGGTCTTCACGCCGGCGCCGCGGATCATCGACGCGCAGCGCCTGGCAAAGACGGTCGCCGCGCATCCCGACAGCTACCGCTACGCGATCCGCGAATGCCTGCCGCAGCTGCCGGCCCTGCGCAGCGACCTGCGCGCGATCTATCTCGCGTTTGCGGGCCTGGTGCCGGAACGCCCGCTGCCCGCCATCGACGTCGTCTTCGGCGCCCGCACGTCGGGCGGCACGGCCAGCGGCGACAGGCAGGTGCTCGGCCTCGAAGTAATCTGTGCGCCCGGGACGACGCCCGAGCAGTTCCGCACCGCGATGCGCGGCTTCTTTGCGCACGAAACGGTCCACACCTGGCAGGACGGCGACACACCGGCGAAACTGGCCGATTTCCTTCTGGGCCAGGCCTTGACGGAGGGCGTCGCCGACTATCTCGCGACGCTCGTCACGGGCGCGATTCCCCATCAGGACCGCGACGCCTGGGCACGTCCGCAGGAAGCCTGGCTGTGGCAGGAATTCCAGCGCGACCGCGAAGCGATCCGGGGCGGTGGCGATGTCAACAGGCTGGTCGCGAGTCCCCACTTCCGCCGCTGGTTCGCGAACTGCGGTTCCGCGCCCGAGGGCTGGCCGTGCGAAGCCGGCTACTGGGTCGGCATGCGCATCGCCGAAGCATACGTGGCGCGCGCGTCCGACAAGCGCGCCGCGATCCGTGAACTCATCGAATTGCGCGATCCCGGCGCGATCCTCAAGGCCAGCGGCTACGGCAGGTAAGCCGTTCAGGCGACGAATCCGCCATCGATCGTCAACGACGCCCCGTTGACATACCCCGCCTCGTTCCCGACGAGGTAAGCCACCAGCCCCGCGATCTCGGCATCCTGCCCCATCCTCCCCACCGGGATCTGCGCGCGCAGGTAGGCGCGCACGGATTCGTCCGTGACGATCTCCGTCTCCGTCGGCCCCGGCTGCACATTGTTCACGGTGATGCCGCGCGGACCGAGGTCGCGCGCGAGCCCGCGCGTGAGGCCGGCCACGGCCGCCTTGCTCATCGCGTACAACGCCACGCCCGGGCTGCCCGCGCGGTCCGCCACCATGCTGCCGATGTTGACGATGCGGCCGCCATCCCGCATATGCGGCGCGGCCGCCTGCGTGGCGACGAACAGGGCGCGCACGTTGACGGCGGCGATGCGGTCGTAGTCTTCCAGCGTGGTCTCGGCGAGGTCCTTGTGGATGAGGATGCCCGCGCTGTTGACGAGGATGTCGATGCGGCCGAACTGTGCCGCGACGCCCGCGATGGCCTGCCGCAGCGCCTGTGCGTCGGCGCTGTCCGCGCGCAGGGGCAGGGCGTGGCCGCCGGCGGCGTCGATGCTTGCTGCCAGTTCCAATGCGCGGTCGTGCGCGCTGACGTAGGTGAACGCGACGGTGGCGCCGTTGGCCGCGAGGCGGCGGACGATGGCGGCGCCGATGCCGCGCGAGCCGCCCGTGACGAATGCGATCTTGCCGGTGAGGGAGGTCATGGCGATCCTTTCTTGACTGATTGGTCCAAAATGGAGAATCGATTATACTTCCATTCTGGACTGACTAGTCAAGATTAAAAAACATGGCGAGAACGAAGGTATTCGATCCGGCCGCAGCGCTCGATGCGGCGGTGCGGGTGTTCTGGGAGCAGGGGTACGAGGCGACGTCCACGGACGACCTGGTGCGCGCGATGGGCATCGGCCGCCAGAGCATGTACGACACGTTCGGCGACAAGAAGCAGCTCTATCTGGCCGCGCTCACGCATTACACGGACACGGGTGGCGCGGCGCTGAAGCACCGTCTTGCGGCGGGGCGGTCGCCGTTGGGCGCATTGGAAGCGTTCCTGCGCGAGATCGCCGGCGCGGATGCGGCCCTGCGCGCGCGCGGCTGCCTCAGCGTCAATGCCATCGCCGAATTCGGGCAGGCCGACGCCGACGTGCAGGCGCTCGTCGAGCGCTCGCAGCGGGTGACGGAAGACATCTTCGCGGAGGTGCTGACGCGCGCGCGCCAGGCGGGCGAAC
>NZ_JBKYMO010000030.1:0-24277 GCF_047302915.1 Massilia sp. CT11-108
GGCTCCCCGACCTGGACTCGAACCAGGGACCTGCGGATTAACAGTCCGTCGCTCTACCGACTGAGCTATCAGGGAATAGGTGTTCGTATTATAGCCGCTCACCAACGGCTTGCAAAGTTGGCAGGCCAACCGTGCGAAATTCTGGCTCCCCGACCTGGACTCGAACCAGGGACCTGCGGATTAACAGTCCGTCGCTCTACCGACTGAGCTATCAGGGAATAGGTGTTCGTATTATAGCCGCTCACCAACGGCTTGCAAAGTTGGCAGGCCAACCGTGCGAAAATCTGGCTCCCCGACCTGGACTCGAACCAGGGACCTGCGGATTAACAGTCCGTCGCTCTACCGACTGAGCTATCAGGGAGTAGTGGGGGCTTGAATAGCCTGCTGCGCGTTGCATTTCCGGTCTGCGATGCTCGCCGTACCGTAAGTACGGCTGCGCTTCTCGACCGGAACTGCTGCCGCTCGCGACGGCTCTTCAATGCCCCTGATCCGCTAACAATAATTGCTTAACGGAAGGCCGCGATTTTAGAGAACTTTTGCGATGGCGTCAACGACGCGATCGATGTTCTTCGAGTTCAGCGCGGCCACGCAGATGCGGCCGGTGTCCACGGCATAGATCGATTCGGCGCGCAGCTTCTCGACCTGCTCCTTCGTCAGGCCCGAGTACGAGAACATGCCGACCTGCTTGCGCACGAACTGGAAGTCCGAGCCCGGTGCCTTTTCGGCCAGCTTCTTGACCAGCTCGTCGCGCATCTGCTTGATGCGGACGCGCATGCCGGCCAGCTCGTCTTCCCAAAGCTGGCGCAGTTCCGGCGTGGACAGGACGGTCGCGACGACCTTGCCGCCGTGCGTCGGCGGGTTCGAGTAGTTGGTGCGGACGATGCGCTTCAGCTGCGACAGCAGGCGGGCAGCCTCTTCCGCGGTCGATGCGACGACGGACAGCGCGCCCACGCGCTCGCCGTACAGCGAGAACGACTTCGAGAACGAGTTCGACACGAGCAGCGGGCCGGGGGTAGCGGTGAAGCGGCGGACGACAGCGCCGTCTTCCGCGATGCCGTCGCCGAAGCCCTGGTAGGCCATGTCGAGGAACGGGATCAGGTTGTTGGCACGCACGACCTCGATCACCTGGCCCCACTGGTCGGCGTTCAGCTCGGCGCCGGTCGGGTTGTGGCAGCAGGCGTGCAGGACGACGATGGCGCCTTCCGGCATCGCTTTCAGCGCAGCCAGCATGCCTTCGAAGTTGACGCCGTGCGTGGCTGCGTCGTAGTAGGCGTAGTTGTTGACGGTGAAGCCGGCGCTTTCGAACAGGGCGCGGTGGTTTTCCCAGCTCGGGTCGCTGATGTAGACTTGCGAATCCGGCGAGAAGCGCTTCAGGAAGTCGGCGCCGATCTTCAGTGCGCCGGTGCCGCCCAGGGCTTGCACCGTGACTGCACGTTTCTCTTGAATTACGGCGCTGTCGGCACCAAATACGAGTTCTTGCACAGCCTTGTCGTACGCACCCAGGCCTTCGATCGGCAGGTAGGTACGCGGCGTCGGTTGTTCCATCAACTTCGCTTCCGCTTTCTGCACGCATTCCAGCAGCGGCACTTTCCCGTTGTCATCGTAGTAGACGCCCACGCCCAGATTGATCTTGGCGGGGTTGGTGTCTGCATTGAAGGCCTCGGTGATGCCGAGGATCGGATCGCGGGGAGCCATGGCGATGGCGCTGAAGATGCTGGCAGTAGCTGGGGAATTCATCGTGATAAACTTGGTTTGTCGGCTGGGTTTCGCAGCGGTTGTATAGACAGCGACCTCGAGAGTTGCTCGGTCGCAGGCGGATTCTCATTCTAGCAAAGGTCTGATCCAATGGCAGATTTATCGGTTGCAAATTCACCAGCACCTACCGTCATCACGTTCCCGGATTCCCCGTTCAAGCTGCACCAGCCCTTCCCGCCCGCGGGCGACCAGCCCACGGCGATCGATGGCCTGGTGGAAGGCATCGAGGACGGCCTGATGTACCAGACGCTGCTCGGCGTGACCGGTTCCGGCAAGACTTATACGATGGCCAACGTGATCGCTAGAGCCGGCCGTCCGGCGATCGTGTTCGCCCCGAACAAGACCCTCGCGGCCCAGCTGTACGCGGAGTTCCGCGAGTTCTTCCCGCAGAATGCCGTCGAGTATTTTGTCTCGTATTACGACTATTACCAGCCGGAAGCGTACGTGCCGCAGCGCGACCTGTTCATCGAAAAGGACTCGTCGATCAACGAGCACATCGAACAGATGCGTTTGTCGTGCACGAAGTCGCTGATGGAGCGGCGCGACGTCGTCATCGTGGCGACCGTCTCGGCCATCTACGGTATCGGTAATCCGAACGAGTATCACAAGATGATTCTCACGTTGCGCACGGGCGACAAGGTCGCGCAGCGCGACGTCATCGCGCGCCTGATCCAGATGCAGTACACGCGCAACGAAATGGACTTCGCGCGCGGCACGTTCCGCGTGCGCGGCGACACCATCGACATCTTCCCGGCCGAACACGCCGAGCTCGCGATCCGCGTCGAGATGTTCGACGACGAAATCGAATCGCTGCAACTGTTCGATCCGCTGACGGGTAAAGTGCGCCAGAAGATCCCGCGCTTCACGGTGTACCCGGGCTCGCACTACGTCACCGGCCGCGCCACCGTGCTGAAGGCCGTCGATTCCATCAAGGCCGAGCTGCGCGACCGCCTCGAGGAATTCCGCCAGCAGGGCAAGCTGCTGGAAGAACAACGCCTCGAACAGCGCACGCGCTTCGACCTCGAGATGCTGGCCGAAGTCGGTTTTACCAAAGGCATCGAGAACTACTCGCGCCACCTGTCCGGCTCGATGCCGGGCGAACCGCCGCCGACGCTGATCGACTATCTGCCGAAAGACGCGCTCATGTTCATGGACGAGTCGCACGTGATGATCGGCCAGCTGAACGCCATGTACAACGGCGACCGGTCGCGCAAGGTGAACCTCGTCGACTACGGATTCCGCCTGCCCTCCGCGCTCGACAACCGGCCTTTGAAATTCTCGGAATTCGAGAACAAGATGCGCCAGTGTATCTTCGTCTCCGCGACGCCGGCCGACTACGAAAAGCAAAAAGCCGACAACGTCGTCGAGCAGGTCGTGCGCCCGACGGGCCTCGTCGACCCGCAGGTCATCGTGAAACCCGCGCGTTCGCAGGTGGACGACCTGATGGGCGAGATCACGGACCGCATCAAGAAGGACGAGCGCGTGCTCGTCACCACGCTGACCAAGCGCATGGCCGAGCAGCTGACGGAATACCTGTCCGACCACGGCATCAAGGTGCGCTACCTGCACAGCGACATCGACACGGTGGAGCGGGTGGAAATCCTGCGCGACCTGCGCCTGGGCACGTTCGACGTCGTCGTCGGCATCAACCTGCTGCGCGAGGGTCTCGACTTGCCGGAGGTGTCGCTCGTGGCCGTGCTGGACGCCGACAAGGAAGGTTTCCTGCGTTCGGAACGCTCGCTGATCCAGACCATCGGCCGCGCGGCGCGTAACCTGAACGGCGTGGCGATCCTGTACGCGGACCAGATCACGGATTCGATGAAGCGCGCGATCGACGAGACGGAACGCCGCCGTGCCAAGCAGATCGCGTTCAACGAAGCGAACGGCATCACCCCGAAGGGCGTGCAGAAGAAGATCAAGGAAATGATCGACGGCGTCTACAGCGCGGCCGCGCAGAAGGCGATGCTGAACGACAACGGCTTGTCGGAAGAAGCGGCCAAGGTCGAGGGCATGAGCGAGAAGCAGATTTCGAAAGAGATCAAGCGCCTCGAAAAACTCATGGTCGACCACGCGAAGAACCTCGAGTTCGAAAAGGCGGCGCAGGTACGCGACCAGTTGCACGTGCTCAAGCAGCAGGCATTCGGGGCGCCGGGGGCGGACAACGTCGTGTCTATCCTCGGCAAGTAAGGGCTTGCGCCCGGTATCCAGCGAAACGGCTCTGCGGAGCCGTTTTTTCATGCCTGGGACCGCCGCAATCACTGTGGCTCAGATGGCCCCTGCGGCCGCGTCGATCGCCGGATAGAACTCGGTGTCCTCGCGCCGCATGCGATCGAACAGGACGCGCAGAACGCGGTTCGCGTCGGCGCGGAAACCTTCGGGATCGGCCTTCAACCGTGCCGGCAGGTTCCAGCGCGACGCGAACGCGAAATACTCGCCGGCGATGCCGTTCATCTCGCGCTGGTAGGACTCGCCCAGCCGTGCGAGCTTGCGGTCGGCGCTCTCGGCGACGGCGGGATACAGCACCGTGTCCTCGATAGCGAGATGCAGTTTGATCACGCCGCTGATCTTGACGATGCCCGTGGCAATGTCGTCGGCGTTGCCCGCGATGCCGGCCTGCACGGCCTCGCGCAAACGCGCGATGCCATCGAGGATAGCTACATGCTGGTGCTTGAACTTGTCGATATTCATCATGGAACTCCTGAAACCAGAACCGGATTAATGCCGCTAGGAAATATCTATACAGGTGAAGTGTAGCCCGATCGTTTTAAATATGCAAATTAAATGCATATTTATAGCAAAGCGGGGCCACTCAACCGTTTGCTGCTCAAGGTGCGCTACCTGCACAGCGACATCGACACGGTGGAGCGGGTGGAAATCCTGCGCGACCTGCGCCTCGGCACGTTCGACGTCGTCATCGGGATCAACCTGCTGCGCGAGGGTCTCGACTTGCCGGAGGTGTCGCTCGTGGCCGTGCTGCATCGAAAGAGACCAGGCGCCTCGAAAAACTCATGGTCGGCCACGCGAAGAACCTCGGGTACGAAAAGGCGGCGCAGGTACGCGACCAGTTGCACGTTCTCAAGCAGCAGGCGTTCGGCGCGCCGGGGGCCGACAACGTCGAGGCCGCTTTTGCTTTACAGGTATTGGTGCAGCGAGCTCTGGGAATCCTGGTTCCTGAAGAGCGTGACAAAACCGGCTTTTGCGAGGCACAACCGGTGCTTGTCGTTGGCGTAGGCGATGATCGACTGGCTCCGCCTGAACTTGTCCATATTGTTTTTCAGGAATTCGAGCAGAATCGCCTCGCCAAATGGGTTGAACAGGTAGACCAGATTATTTCCGGCCGGAAGTGAGAAACTGGCTGCGTCAGCGTTGACGAAGCAGATATTGTCGGCACCAAATTTCTTGACGTTACGGTCCGCTGCCTGCACCAGCGGCTCCGAAAACTCGACGCCGACGAGCCGTCGAAACCGGTAGTTGGCGGCAGCATAAAAGCACGCCTTTCCCTTGCCCGAGCCGAGATCGATGAACTGGTCGAATACGATGCCGGTCTTCATTGCCTCATTGAGCAATGCCCGAATCGCCACGCAGGTAACGGCCTGGTAGGCCCGTGAGTGCGCGCGCGCCGACGAATAACTGGTTTCGAGTTCGTGCCCATCGATAAAACCGCTGCAGTCGAGGCCATGCCATTTTTCGAACAGCTGGTCCTCCATCCAGTTTACTCCACCCGCTGCCTTGTTCGAAAGCGAACGCAGCTTATGGGCGAGCGGCCGTCTCAGCCAAGTGGCGATTCTGCCTTGCAATTGAATGCGAGTCGATTCAGTGTGGTGAGCCATGTACATTCCGAAAAATGATCCGAAGCTGGGAACCTCACCTATTTTCCCGACCTTCGCCAGCACGGCCTTTATCGATTGTCAATCAGCGCCATGCTCGCCGGTTCAAAAGGACGCCGCTGTTGTCGAACACGGCGTCAGGGCCATCCAAGTTTTTGATCAGACCACACATATATCGCACGAGAAACTTCTGTAGAAAAACTATTACTCAGGGAAATTTATTTCGCGAAACGTTGAACTTTGGCAGTTTCCCCTCGTCAAAGTTACTCCTTCGTTTATTGATGAGTGGCTTTCCCTTGAAAACTTTTTCGTTCGCAAACAACGCTTTGACCGCCCCCCTGCTGACTGGTTTTGCAGTCGCAATGATGACTTGTACCGTCGCCTCGGCCGCCGACCTCTATGTGTCGACCGCAGGCAGGGACACGAACACCGGCACGTCGAGCAGCGCCCCGCTGCGCACCATCCAGCGCGCCGCCAACCTGGCACGACCCGGCTATACGGTCCACGTGGCGCCCGGCACCTACACGGAGACCATCACCTCGACCGTGAACGGCACTTCGTCCGCGCGCATCCGCTTCGTTTCGGACACGAAGTACGGCGCGATCCTGCGTCCGGCCGGCAGCGCCTATACGATGTGGACCGCCCGGGGCGGCTATACGGATATCGACGGCTTCCAGTTCAATGGCGCCGGCAGCACCACCGCGCGTGTCGGCATCTATCTGAATGGCGGCAATTCGTCGGTCAAGAACAGCTGGATCCACGACGTTGCGATGGCCTCCGGCTGCGACAACCGCGGGGGCGGCGGCATCGTCGCCGACCAGGGCCGCGGTAAGGCCTACAGCAACTATGACATCATCGGCAACAGGGTGAACAATGTCGGCGGTGGCTGCGGCTGGATCCAGGGCATCTACCACTCGTCGTCGGGCAAGATCATCAACAACGTGGTCAACGGGACGAGCCAGGGCATCAACATGGGCCATGACGACCACAACATCCTGGTCATGAATAACACCCTGTTCGCCAACCTCGGCTATGGCGTGTATTTCGGCGGCTGCAAGGAAGCGTACAACAACGGCTGCCCGACCCGCGGCATCCAGATCCACAACAACATCATCTATGCGAACGGCGGCGGCATCCAGGGTCCGATCGCGTCCGAAGACGTCGGCAACAGCGTCGCCAACAACCTGGTGTATGCGAACCGCACGAACTTCGACCTGGCCAGCCCGAGCAGCGCCACCAGGACCGGCATCATCGGCACCGATCCGCAGTTCGTCAGCTACCTCTCCAACGGTGGCGGCAACTATCGCCTGAAGACCACCTCGCCGGCCATCAACAGGGGCCAGACCTCTTACGCGCCCCATACCGACTTCGACGGCAAGGCCCGTGGCTATTACATCGACATGGGCGCCTACGAGACGAACGCCAAATAAACCTGTCGGGACCGCTCTATTGTCACACCCTACGAAGCCCAGGCTCGTAGGGTGTTTTCATATGGCTTTCGTGAATTGCGAAAAAACGTCAGTGTAATCGGAATTCGAAGTGCACAGGCACGCAATTCATCAAGTCATATCACGCTTCTGGAACACATGAAGCCAATCAAAAAATCCGCAAATAGTGAGAATAACGTAAAGATTGCATTTCAGTAGAAATGATATGCAATTGGCGGAAATATATTGCCAATAATTTTGCAAAGGGCGAGGCAATTCGAGATATGTAGGTATTTCAAGGAGCTCATGATGAGGCATGATCTGATGGGCAGAAGAAATTTTATGCAGCGATCCGTGATGTTGCTCGGCGCATCGGCAATGCTCCCAAAAGCATTTGGCCAGACGACATTAATGATTCGCCCGGAATGGCAGGCGTTCAAGACGACGCCGCATTATGATGCATTCCTGCGAGCGGTGAAGCTTATGAAAAGCAACACGACGGCCACCGATCCCAAGAGCTGGTCTTTCTGGACGAACATTCACCTGAACCGCTGCCCGCATTCCATTCCGTACTTCTTCGCATGGCACCGTGGCTACATCTATTATTTCGAGCGCCAGATACGCGCAGTTTCGGGCGACTCTCAACTTGTTCTCCCGTATTGGGATTACTATACGAACCCAACATTGCCAGCCGAATTCACGAATCCGAACGGGGGCAATCCACTCTACGTTTCCCGTGTCAACAATAATGTACGGCAAGCCCTGAGCATGGCGCCGTTTTCTTCAAGCCTCATTAACTTTCCGACGAATAGCGCCAACGCATTCGAGCCCAGTTTCGAATCGGCACCTCACAACCTGGTCCACAACATCATTGGCGGCGTGATGTCCGATATGCTGTCGCCGACGGACCCGATTTTCTGGCTGCACCATGCCAATGTCGACCGCCTCTGGGTGGCCTGGGTGAGTGCCGGCAACGGACGGAAGATGCCGGCCCTCGGCAGCGCTTACTGGTCCGGGTCGCATATCTACACGAGTTCGTTGACGATGCCGCGGTCGTCCACCTACGGCACCCGGACGACTTTGGGATACCGCTACCAGAACGAGAGCTTCCCGACCAGGCTACCGTCGGCCCGATCCGCGCTCTCGTCCCCCGATCTCGTGCAGGCGACGCCGAACGAAACGGTGGGAACGCAGCCGCCGCTCGGTTCATTCAGGATATCGCCGTCACGGCAGACGAGCGATCAGACGTTCGCGATCGGCGGCGCGCTCGATGTCAGCCTTGATGACAGGTCGATCAGTGTGCAGTTGCCGGTAGACTCGGAACACATGCGGGCCTTGGCGCAAATCGGGACCGGGGCCGCCACCTCCCTGCGCGCCAGCCCGCAACGCTATCGTTCCGTCCAGGTTGTTCTCGATAACGTCGTGATCACCGACGCTGGAAAACTGGGCGGCTACTACTATCGGGTCATCCTGAACCTCTCGCCGGACGCTTCCAGCAAATCGCAGTCCATTGCCATCGGTACCCTCGGCGCCTTCGAAATCAGCGGCGCCGCGCACCACGGGAATCCTGTCCGGTTGCGTTACCGGATCAGACGCGCCGTATTTGCCGGAGCGGCGTCCAGGATCGGCCTGCTCTCCGTCTCGTTTGTACGGGTCGACGGTGAACAGGGTCCGACAGGCCAAGTCATCGGCCTCGGCGAAGTTCGGCTGGAAACCTCAACCGACGACAACGACGCCTAGTCGGGGCGCCGATTGCAAGCATCGTGGCAAGCGCCGTCCCTGCCTAACGCGGGTAAAGGTGGCGCTTGCGCAGCGCGTTGACCGCATTACGCAGGAACTGCACCACGCCGTACAGGTTGCGATAGTCCCTGAATGACTTGACCGGCGCACCCATGATTTCCGCAAACTGCTCTGTCGATAGGCGCAGCTTCTTCGCCACATAGGCCAGGTCTTGCTGCTGCAGCTCTTCCGGGTAGGGCGGCCGCTGCATTTCCGCGAGCGCCTGCGCCCGGCTGATCTGTCCGGCATTGATCAGGTCCGACAGGTGGCCATACCGTTTGTCGACGCCGAATTTGCGCGGCAGGATATAGCCCTGGTAGAAGCGCGTGTAGATCGATTCGTGGTGCTTGCCCCCGTAGCCCTTCCAGCCAAGCTGGCTGCTCAGCAAAGCCATGGCCTCGTCCTTGTCGTAATCGACGTAGTTGAGGATGGACACGATGCGCGTGCCGCGCAGGATGTTGGCGTAAAACAGGTAGAACAGACTGAAGCGCGGGTAGGTCTTCAGCTTTACGCTGCCGAAGCGGCGATGGATGTCCTTGATGAAGCGCCAGTCGGAATGCCCGTACGACCATTCCGGCACGCTGATCGATTCGGTGGCGAAATTCATCCCCGATATGATGTACTTGATGCCCCGCGATGCCGCCTGTTTCCACAGCAAGGCGCCGATCGCATGGTCGGTCGGGATCTCCCCATCCGGCGTCGACGCCTTGAGGAAGGCGAGCTGCAGGTCGCGGAACTCTTCCCAGTCGACGACATGGGTATGCAGGTCGATGCCGAGATTGCGCAGCACCAGCTCGATGTTCCTGGTCGCCAGTTCGGAATTCCAGCCATTGTCGAAGTGTACCGCCAGCGGGCGCAGCCCGTGCTGCTTGACCAGCCAGGCCACGTAGGTACTGTCCACGCCGCCGCTGACGCCAACGATACAGTCGTACTCGCGTCCGCGGCCGGCTGCCTTGATGCGCTCGACCAGCGCCTGCAACGCTTCGCGCCCCTGCTCGCCCTGCAGCCGGCGCGCGCTCACCAGCCGGTCGTAGCGCTGACAGTGACTGCACAGGCCCATTTCATCGAAGCTGATACTGCGGTCCGCCGCCGTGTTCATGATGCAGCGGGTGCAAACCCGGTAGGCCTGGTCCGGCACGGCCGAATAGTTGTAGTGTTCCGTAATCGACGTCATTTGAATACCTTGTCCAGTTCTTCGTACTCGGGATACGTAATCAACACGGCGTTGTGCTTGCCGTGAAAAACGAACATGCTGCCGGCCGCCAGTGCGGACGCACCGGCTTCGGTGGCTTCGCGGAAGTGCCGCACCTCTCCCGCGCCGCCGGCGACCACCACCGGGATCGACACCGCCTCGCTCACCTGCCGTACCAGCTCGAGATCGTAGCCTTCCCGCATGCCGTCGCGGTCGATCGCGTTGAGGAGGATTTCGCCGGCGCCGAGCTGTTCCATGGCGCGCGCATATGCGGCCGGTTCGCGCTTCAGGTTGCGCGTGCCGCCGGCCACGCAGACCGTATAAGCGCCCAGCCAGCTGCGGCGTACGTCCATCGACACCACGACCCCGGAGCTGCCTGCCAGCGCGGCAGCTTCCGACACCAGGCGCGGCTGGTCGGCCGCCGCGGTGTTGAGCACGACTTTCTCGACGCCGAGCGCGTACAGCCGTTTCACCTGCCCGATGCTGGTAATGCCGCCGCCGTACGAAAACGGCATGAAGGCCTCGCTGGCTATGTCGGCCAGCAAATCGAAGTCGGGCGCGGTGCGCGCGCCGGCGCTGCCGATGTCGAGGAACACCACCTCGTCGACTTCCTTCTCGTTGAAGATCCGCACGGCATTGATCGGGTCGCCGACGTAGCGGGCGTTCTTGAATTTGACCGTCTTGACGAGGCCGCCGTTACGCATCAGCAGGCAGGGAATCACACGTGGGTGCAACATCACAGCTCCGCGAAGTTGTGCAGCAGCGCCATGCCGAAGCGATGGCTCTTCTCAGGATGAAATTGCACTCCGTACACATTGTCGTGCTGGAGCACCGCGACGAACTCGCCGCCGTAGTCGGCGGTGGCCAGCACGTCGCCGGGATCGGCGCAGACCAGGTGGTACGAGTGGCAGAAGTAAAATCGTGAGCGGGTCGCCAGCTCGCACAGCAGCGGGCCGTCGCGGCGCGGCGCCAACAGGTTCCAGCCCATGTGCGGGACCTTGTTCCTGCTGTCCGGCGCAAACCGGAAGCGGCGCGCTTCGGCATCGATCAGGTCCAGGCCCTCCATGCCGCCCTCTTCGCTGCGCCGGCCCAGCATTTGCATGCCGAGGCACACGCCCAGCAGGGGGACTTTGTCCTGGAGTACCCGCTTGCGCAGTGCATCGGCCAGCCCGCGCTCCCGCAGGGCGCCGATGCCATTGTCGAAGGCTCCCACGCCGGGCAGGACGAGCTTCCCGGCCCGCTCGAGCGCCGCGGCGGTCGACACCAGCTCCGCCTCGGCGCCAACCTTGCGCAGCATGTTGAGCATCGACCCGAGATTGCAGACGCCGTAGTCAATGACAGAGATCATGCCGCACCTCGCCCTGGTGGCCCTGGCCGTACCTGCGCGAACGCATGCCCAGCGCATGCAGATAGACGATCTCGAGCTTCGCCTCTTGCCCTTCCCAGCAATATTCGTCCGCGGTTCGCACCAGCGCATCCTGCAGGTCGCGCTGGTCGCGCGTGAGCAGGCGCAGCACGCCGTCGCGGATCGCCGCCGCCGAGGCGTCGCTCGTCACTTCGCCGATCCCGTGCCTGCGCACGAACTCGCTCTGCTCGCGGGTCGGCGAGACCAGCACCGGCTTGCGCGCCATCACGTACTCGAACAGCTTGTTCGGCATGCAGTACTCGTAGCTGAGCGACGTGGCCTCGATGACCGACAGCCCGAAATCGGCCGCCGCGGTGTAATCGAGCAGGCGCTCCGGCGCAACCGCCGGGTGGTAATGGATGTCCCCATGGCGCGCCGCCTCTCCGGCAATCCAGTCCGCCAGCGGGCCGTACCCCATCACGACCAGCGCCGCGCGTCCGGCCAGGCCGGCAAACGCTTCGACCAGGTTGCGGATCCCGCGGCCCTCGCCGATGAAGCCCTGGTAGAGAAAGATCGGCGTGCCGGCGTCGATCGAATACGCCTTGCGGAAATAATCGGCCGGGTTCACGCTGCGGCGCGGCGGGCAGTTGTAAAGCACCGTAACGTTGCGCAAAGCGTACTTGCGCACATACCATTGTTCGATCGCTTGCCCGACGAAGATGCAATGATCGGCGTGCCGGATCAGGGCGCGTTCGGCCCACCGGGTAAGGCACTTGCGCAGACCGCCAAGGCCATTGGTCTCCGTCTCCAGTTCGTGGGCGTCATACACCAGCCTGGCGCCGGTGGCGCGCTTCAGCAGGACGCCGAGCGGCAGCGTGGCGATACTGTGGCAGTTGATGCACCCGAGTTTATCGTCGCGATAGCGCAGGTAGACCGCGCGGGTCCAGTCACCGGTGCGCCTCAGCTTGCCAAGCAGGCGGTCGCCGCTGCGCTGTCCGACGCGCACGATCCGGATATTGTCCTGTAGATCCTCGAGCGCCGGCAGGCCCTCCCGTCCCACGCCGACCAGGTCGATGCGGTCGAACAGCGCCAACCGGGACAGCGTACAGGCCTCGCGCAGGATCCGGCTCTCGTTCAGGAACGGCGACGGATACAGGTGAATGTTGATCAAGGTCTCTCCCCTTCTACGTTATCGGCGGCTTCCCGGCGGCCGCCTGGTGTTTCGATAGTTCGCGTAAGCACCCATCGCGGCGCCGGTGAACATGTCGTCGAACGTCTTGGCGGTCACCAGCAGGAGCAACGAGATGCAGATCAGTGACCATGCCAGCAGGAACTGGCCTGACCTGGGCCGTGCCAGCCAACCGCGGGAACACAGCCCGACCGCGGTGCGTCCCAGCATGAACAGCATGTAGACAAAGCCGAACAAGCCGAGATCGACCCAGGCCGACAGGATGTTGTGCGAATACCCGCCAGGCGGATAACTGGCGTATGCGCCCAGTACCGGGTTATCCGCGATCGTGCGCAGCGCGTGTTCGGTGAGCTCGTGCCTGGCGCTCGCTGACGACGACTGGGAGAGGTTGAATAATTCCCACACCCGGCTTTCAGGAAAATGCGTCGCCAGGAACCTGGGATCGATGCTGGCCAGGCCGGACACGAGCAGCACCAGGTACAGAAAGGGTAGCCAGTGCTTCGCGCGATACAGTTCGATGATCGGAAACAGGGTCAGCGCCGCCACCAGCTCGCTGCGCGCACCGTTCAGGAACAGGGCCGCGGCAGCGATGGCATACAGGACCAGCCGGGCCGCCAGCACGCGAGTGAAACAGATGACCGTCACGAAGGTGAGGACGTAGGAGCGGGCGAGCTCCTGGTAGGTCGCCACACTGTCCGGACTCGCCGGATCGCCGAACTGCCCGGGCTGGAAACTGCCGTCCCGCGACAAGAAGAATACGGTCGCCGACATCAGCAGGAGCGCGGCCAGCGTCGTCGCGATCGTCTTGCGCTCTGAAAAGTCGCTGTGTTTGAAGATCAGGTAGATGTTGATGAAATAGAGAATCGACAACAGGTGCGTCTTCACGATCGTGGGATTGGCGCCAAAGGCCGCGTTGATCGCCACGACCACCAAAAAATAGAACAGGAAAAAGCCGAACTGCAGATCCGTCGGCGCGATACGGTAGCCGGACGCCCTGATTGCCAGGTAATACATATAGGCGAGCGGCGGAAACAGCCCGATGGAGACGACCGAAAAATACCCGCCCACGAAGGCCCCCATCACCCCCATGCCGATCAGCGTCTGGTAGAAAAAAAAGCCAGGGAACAGCAGCAGGAACGCGAGCCGCGCCGGCCCCGCCTTGCCGGGCGTGCTGGCGATGCTGGCCGAAGGAGCACAGGTGGCGGACATGCTCGGCTCGCCTATTGGATGAGGTCGCAATACATCGCCCGGTCGTCTTCGCCAGCGAACGACGAGTTATGCCAGAGCAGCGTGAAGTCGCCATCGACACGGGCGCACCTCTGTTTGTAGCGCCGCATCGCGGCCAGTGCGTGGTCGCCATGGCCCAGTCCCATGTTGGGGTCGTCGATCACCGCGTTTTCCATGACGACCAGCGGCCGTTGCTTCACAGTGAGCGGCCGGCGCCCGACCAGGTCGTACATCGTGTATTCGCGACAGGTTCCCGTGCGAAACCCGGCGACCGTCGGGTAAGACAGGGTGCTGTCGTAAGTCAGCCCGTTCGCTGCCCACAACTGCGGCGTGGTCCGCACGTCCCAGCGCAGGTAGTGCTGGCGCCCGCCCAGTTCGTCCTGGCGGATGCCTTCCTCGTCGATGGCGCGCCGCAGGGCCGCGGCCGAGCGCGCAAACGTGTCCGGATGCCGGTAGGTGCGATAGCCGGGGTGAATGCCGACCAGGTGGCCGCGCGCGTGCACGGCGCGCAGCAGCGCGCGCATGCGCCCATCGTCGATGCCCGGCGCATGGTCCATGGCGCCGTCGGTCCGCTCGGGAATGAAGTTGAACGTGACCTGGTTGCCGGCCTTCTCGTTCACATCCATCATCCACGACAACGCCTGCCAGTAAGGGTCCCGTGCCTGGTTCCCGCGCCTGACGGCCCAGTAGTTGCCGGCGGTTGCGCATAACGCACTCAGCGACCGCTCCCGTACCGCGCGCCCAACCAGCCGCTTGCCGAGACGCCCGATCGATGCGCACGCCGGATCGAACGGCAGGTCGACGTCGCAGCTGATCAGCTTGCGCGCGACGCGTCGCTTCCTGACGAGCGTAGGCCACAGCCGGTGGATGGCCGCCCACAGGATCTCGACGTACTCGTCCACGATCGGGCGGTCGAGGAAGCCCTGGCGCACGGCGAGCGACTGGCTGGCGGGGAAACGCGCATGCCCGTCGCGCGCGGGACTCACCGATTCCTCGTAGCGCGCGAGCATGAAGAATGCCGATCCGAAGACATCGAGCGCCAGCGCGGCATTGCCGCCGGCGTCGATCGTGAACCCGGGAGCGCCGAACAGCACCGGAACGCTGGCCTCGCACAGGCGCGCATCGAGACCGCTGCGGGCGACGATCCAGCGCTGCGGCGTTGCCTCCGGGCTCGCCGCCCCGGCAAAGAAGACGTCCGGCAGACTTAGCGTCCTGCCGGCCGCGCTGATGCGTACCGTGTCCCCGTGGTCGAACGCGAGTTCGACATCGAGCCCCAGGAATTCTCCGAGCAGGACGTCGCAGATCCAGCTGCGCTCAGGACGCTGGCTTTCCGGCAGTGAGATACGCAGCATCAGTGTTTCCCCGTGAGTGACAACAGGCCTTGGCGCAGGGTCAGCAGCCGCGACGGGGTTTTGCTGATGTGAAAATACGGGACATGGTTGCCGCCGAAGCCGCGCAGGTAGCCTTCGAAAGGCTCGATCATCGAGCCGGAGAAGTTGTATGCGCGCGTCACGCCGGCGGCGTGGAGGAGCGACTCCCATACGCAAAGACTGTTGGCCTGGCTTTCGCGGTAGGCGGGGTCGGTGCCCGAGATCAGGCCGTAGGCGCTGTGCTCGTCCCAGACGATGTAGCAGGCCGCATGCGGGGCGCCGTCGGGATCGATCGCGCAGAACACCCTGCTGCAACCGCGCTCCCGGCAGGCGGCGTCGATGCGCCGGACGAAGTCGTCGGGATACGGTGGAAGCAGGCCCTGGCGCGCAAACGTCTTGCGGTTCAGGTCGAGAAGCAGGTCGAGCGGGACATCGCTGCGGACCTGCAGTTGGTGTTGCTTCTGGGCCTTGGTGATGGCGCGGCGGGTCTTGCCTTCGAACCCGGCCCACAATTTGTCCATGTCCGTCAACTCGGGCAAAACGAAGGTGTAGTACGTGGTTTGCCGGAAGCCGTTCCAGAAGAAAGGCTGCCAGTTCCGGACGCCGGGATGCCAGGTCTGCGCGAAGTGATCGAAACGGGGCAGCTGATCGATCAGCGCCTGCATGACTTCCTTGTCGTTGCTCAGCTGCGCCGCCTGCCTGCCCCCGGTCGGCCGCAGCCAGGGGCCGAGCATGGGCGTCAGCGCGGGCTGCGTGACGATGTTCATGCCGTAGCGGCTGCGGATCGCATACGGCATCGCCGCGAGTACTTCGCTGCCTTTCTTGACGAGCGCGACATCCCAGCCGTTCCGACCCACTGCCGCGTCCAGCCACCAGTCGCGCGAAAACAGGGGCAGCGAAGATTCCTGGGCGCAGAACCGGCGGTACGTGTCCTTCGGCGAGGCAATGTCGCTCGTGGCCTGTGCAGGCGCCTTGGGCGGGATGGTCGTCATCGGGCTGGCTTTCGGTGAATGAGGCGTTCCTGGCGTCCGCCGGCGAGCGCCGCGATCAGGCCGCGGCGCAGGCGCAGCAGGCGCGAGGGGGTTTTGGTGATGGTGAATACCGGCGTCTGCTCCGTCCCGAAGCTGCGGACATAGGGTTCGATCGACGGGTTCATATTCCCGAGAAAATCGTATTTCGGGGCAACCGTGGCGCTGAACTTGATGGCTTCCCATTGGCAGACACTGGGCGCCTGGGTGTGGTGCATGTCGGGGTCGGAACCCTTTAACAACGCGTACGCACAATTGTCGTCCCAGACCGTATAGGTCGCGGAGCAATGCCGGCCAGCCTCGTCGACAACGATGTGGAGCTTGCGGCGCTTGTGTTCGACGCACGCGGCGTCCAGGCGGCGCAGGCAATCGTCGGTGAACGCCTGCGCGACGCCGCGGCTTTCGATCGTCATCCGGTGCAGGGCCAGGAACGCGTCGAGCGGCAGGTCGTCGCGCACCCGCAAATTGTGCCGCTCGACGGCTGTCCTGCAATGTTTGCGGCGGGTGGGGTCGAACCTGCTCCAGACGCCATCGAGGTCGTCCAGCCCGGGAACGACGTAGGTGTATTCAGTCGACTGGCTGAAGCCGTTCCAGTAAAACGGCAGCCAGTTCGACAAATCCTTGTTCCAGGCCTGGCTGAAATGGTCGAACCAGGGCAACTGCTCGATCAGCGACTGCATGATTTTTTGCTGGTTGCTCAGTCGGGTAATGGGGCTGCCCTGGTCGCCCCGTATCCACGGCCCGAGTACCGGTGTCAAAGGCGGTTGCTGGATCACCTTCATGCCATAGCGCCGGGTCATGCAGAACGGCATGGCACCGACGATCCGCCCATTCACCTTCGCGAGCGCGACGTCCCAGCCGTCCGGCCCCGCCACCGCGTCGAGCCACCAGGCATGCGAAAAAATCGGGATCGACGGCTCGGCTGCGCACAGGTTTCGATACTCGGCTTTGTTCAGCAGCGCAGCGGACCGGTGTTGCGTATTCTCGCCTTCTGTCCCGTTCAACTCTTGAATGACTGCATCCATTGCCTTGCCTCCGTCATCAAACAACGATTGAAACTGCGGAGCCGATCAGGGCATTCGGCTGCCGGACTCCCGCCAGTCGCCATCGCAGGCAAATTTATATGAAGCAAAAAGGTTCGCGAGATCAAATACGCTGTAGATAATCACGAAGCCAACGATGTATATTTTCGCGTCCAGGTGAATGACATAATGTGTTGCCGCCACGACCATCAGGCATAGCAACATACCTACCTGCCACACAAATTCGAATCGATTCTTCTGCGCGATTATCGCAACCAGGCTCAAAGGGTTACTGATGAAACGCAGGTAAAACATCGGGCACATTAGCCGGGCATATTCGCCCGCAACACGCCACTTTTCACCGAATACCAGCGCAAACAAAGAAGGGGCAAAAAACAACAGGAGTACAAAAGGAGGTGTCGCAACCGTCAAAAGTTTTTTGAGTGTCGAAATGAATATTTCTCTGCAACGTTGCCCTGCCAGAAAAGCCTCGCTGATTTCCTGCCTGAAAACATCCCCGATCGAGCCCGATACCAGTGACAGCGGCATCCCGACCGCCCGCTCGGCCAGCATGAAATATCCGGACGCCGCCAGACCGAACGCGGCATTGATGAATATCGTGGGCAGCTGGACCGATACCGCACCCAGCGTATGGGCCGGGACAAGGTATTGCGGACAGCTTCGGTAACGCTTCGCCAGCGCCAGCATCTTGCGTTTGTTAATGCCGCGCCAGAACCGTGGAGAATGGCGCCGCACCATGCTCGCCATCATGCCCGCCGCCAGGGCCTGGCCGGACACGCTTCCGATCACCAGTCCGCCGGCGCCGGCGTGGAGCAGCCCGAGGCCGAGCTGCACGGCCGACGTCCCGCCGCTATGAAGCACTTGCCGATGCGCAATCAAAAAATACAGTTTGTGGCGATTGCTCCAGTATTTTAGAGTCGAGTAAATACCATTCAGAAAAACTGCCAAGGGAACGATATACAGCCACACCGACATCGATTCGTTTTCCAAGGCTGTCGATATCGGCTTGTGCAATAGGCAGGCGACTACAAACAGGCTGGCGCCGACAATCAGGCTGATCGTGATCGACAATGCCGCAATATTGGTGGCGTCGACATCCTTACGCGGCAGCATGATCGCGAATTCATAACGGCCCGTGGCCAGCGCGGACAAGCTTGATACGACCGAGACAAAGAGTGCGAGCACGCCGAATTGCTCCGGCGGATAAAGGTGCGCCAGGATCGGTGTGACCGCAAGTGGAATAAGCTGCGCGAGCCCCGTTCCCGTCACCAGGGTGGCAACATTGCGGTTGAATTCGCCCTGGAAAAACACTCTGACGCTATTTAACATGGACGTGTTCGCTTGAATTACCAAACGGCACTGAAACAGGCGTTGCATTACGCAGTAACAACTAAATGTTACATGACCCGGAATGATACGA
Source organism: Massilia sp. CT11-108 (assembly GCF_047302915.1). NCBI lineage: Bacteria > Pseudomonadati > Pseudomonadota > Betaproteobacteria > Burkholderiales > Oxalobacteraceae > Massilia > Massilia sp. CT11-108. Next base: position 18,603 of record NZ_JBKYMO010000030.1, read on the forward strand.
AATGAGATACTCCTATGCGGACCGAATTAGGCTTTTGACACCACGCAAGCCGTCGGGCCGCCGCTCCATGGAATGAGCTGGGCAAATAAACTAGAGCAATTGGTCCGCGCAGTAGTCGATAAATGCTCGCAACTTCGCGGGCATTTGTTTTCGTGTCGGGTAATACAAATGAAACCCCGTGAACGTCGGCCAGCACGCCGGCAGCACGGGTACGAGCCGGCCCGCCGCGATGTCGGCTTCCACTTGCCGGACGAACACGTAGGCGATGCCGATGCCGTCGAGTGCCGAGCTGGCCATCGAGATGCTGCTCGTCACGATCAACGGCCCGTTCACTTCCACCTCGATCATTTGCTCGTCGCGCATCACCTCCCACCGGTAGATCGCATTGCTCTTGCGGAAGCGGAACCGGATGCAGTCGTGCTGCTGCAATTCCTCGATGGAGGCCGGCAGGCCGCGCCGTGCCACATAGTCCGGCGAGGCGACCATGCAGATCTTCTCCTGCCGCGTCAGCGGCACGGTCACCATGTCGACCTGGACCGACTCGCCCAGGCGCACGCCCGCGTCGAATCCGCCGGCCACGATGTCGACGAAGCCGTCGTCCAGGTCGAGCTCGACCTTGATACCGGGGTGACGCGCGAGGAAGCCCGGCAGCAGCGGGCGCAGCCAGGCGACGTAGACGATGTGCGACATGTTCAGTCGCAAGGTGCCGCTGGCGCCGCGGCGGTAGTCGTCCAGCTCGGCGGCAGCCTGCGTGAGCTCGGCGACGGCCGGGCCCACGCGCGCGAGAAATTGCTCGCCCGCTTCCGTCAGGCTCACGCTGCGCGTCGTCCGGTTCAATAACCGCACGCCCAGCCGTTCCTCGAGTTGCCGCACCGTCTGGCTGACGGCCGACGGGGTCACTTCCAGCAGCGCGGCCGCGGCCGTGAAATTGCCCTGCTTTGCCACGGTGGCGAACGCCACCAGGCCATCCAGTTGCGTTAGTTTCATTATGAAGCAGCACTTAATAAGGACTGAAGATTATCCCAGTTTTTCTCCCTTATCGAGCCCGCTATTCTTCTGTTCATCCACCAACGAGGAGAACGAAATGAATCAGCCGGTCTACTACACTCTTGGCCGTACGGGCCTGCGCGTCAGCCGTTTGTCGCTGGGCGCGATGACGTTTGGAACGGAATGGGGCTGGGGCGCCGACAAGTCGGCGGCCGAGACGGTCTTCAATCTCTATCGCGACCGCGGCGGCAATTTCATCGACACGGCCGACGTGTACACGAACGGCACGAGCGAAACGTGGCTGGGCGAATTCATCAAGGCCAGCGGTTCGCGTGACGAACTCGTGCTGGCGAGCAAATACACGTTCAACCTGGCGGCCGCGAATCCGAATGGCGGCGGCAACGGCCGCAAGAACCTGCTGCGCGCGGTCGAAGGCTCGCTCAAGCGCCTGCAGACGGATTACCTCGACGTGTTTTACGTACACGCCTGGGACCAGCTGACGCCGGTGGAAGAAGTGATGCGCACGCTCGACGATCTCGTCCGTGCCGGCAAGATTCGCCACATCGGCCTGTCGGACGTGCCCGCCTGGTATGCGGCGCGCGCCCAGACGCTGGCGGAATGGCGCGGCCATGAACCGGTCTCGGCACTGCAACTGCAGTATTCGCTCGTCGAGCGCAACATCGAACACGAATACACGCGCCTGGCCACCGAGCTCGGCATGGGCATCACCGTATGGAGCCCGCTGGCGAGCGGCCTGCTGGCCGGACGCTACCGCCGCGATGCGCTCGCCGATGGACGCCTCGCCGCCATGCAAGGCAATGGGAACCCGGCCTTCCAGCACCTCACGGAACGCAACTTCCAGATCCTCGACACGCTGGAGCAAGTGGCCAATGAAATCGGCCGGCCGCCGGCGCAAGTCGCCCTGAACTGGGTGGCGAACCGTCCGGGGGTGGCCAGCGTGATCGTGGGCGCGTCGCGGCCGGAGCAGCTCGACACGAACCTCGGGGCGCTCGACTTCGAACTCCCCTTCGATCTGGCCAGGCGGCTTGACGAGGCCAGCAAGCCCGTGACGCCCTTCCCCTACTATTTCTTCACGAACGCGATGCAAGGGATGATGTACGGCGGGTCCCGGGTCGGCGACAAGCCGCCGGGTTATCGGGCGCCGGTGCTCGTCGAAGGGTCGGGCAGCGGTGTCGAGTGAGGGCCTTCACATCAAGCCGCTTCCTCGACCGCCTTGCGCCGCCGCACCCCCACCATCCCGGCCAGGCCGAGCCCCACCAGCGCCAGGCTCACGGGTTCCGGAATGTCGGACTCCGCACGCCCCGTGAAGCCGGCGCCGTCGACGAGGAACGTGCCGGCCAGGCGCAGGTCATACGTGCCGCTCGTGATCCAGCCCGCACCTTGCGCCAGCTCGCTCGCCAGGCTCAGGCTCAGCGCGTCGATCGGCGTGAAGAGGTCGCCAGCGAAGAAGCCGAGGTCGGTGAAGGCGATCGAGCCGGCAAGGTCCGGGAACACGACGAACGAGAACCATGCGGGTTCGGGCGGCGTGTTGAACAGGAAGTCGAACTCGAACGTCTCGCCGGCCAGGGCGCCGGGTGCCGAGATGCCGAACTCCCAGGTCTGGGTCGTGGTCGGGCCGAACTCGGGCACGACGAAGAACATGTCGCTGTACGTCGGCGTGGCGGAGGCGTTGAAGACGGCGCAGGTCGCGAGGACGAGGCCGAACAGCATGTGCTTGATCGATTTCATTTGGTTATTCCTGAAGGGTTCACAGATTCACGCCGAATGCGCGCGCGAGGTTCGTCACGTCGAGCGAGCCGAGGCCCGTCGCCGGATTGAACGTGTTCGTGCTCTTGTAGTAGAGATTCGTGCCGGCCGTGATCGCGCGGAACGGCGATTTCGCGCCGTAGCCATAGGTCTTGAAGGCGCCGTACAGTTGCGGATGCAGCAGGCCCAGGCGGTCGTTCTTGCCGGCCGCGATCAGGGTGAAGATGCCGTTCAGTTGCGGCGCGACGAAGCTCGTGCCGCCGCTGCCCGAACCCCACTTCCCTTCGAAGTACACGAGGTAGCCGCTGTACGGGTCGGCGTTGAGCGACACGTCCGGCAGGTTGCGGCCCGGGACGGCGGGCGGCAGGTCGATCAGCCATTCGTAGCCCGTGCCCGGATCGCCCAGCACGGACGCCTTGCAGTACAGGCTTTGCGCCGCCGAGGTCGACGCGACGCCGGCCAGGTTGTTCTGGTACGACGGCCGGCCGAAGTCCACGCTCACGCCGCCACCGCCGCCCACCGGAAAGTAATCCGTGTAATACGTGGTCTGGCCGTAGTACTGCGTGATGTAGTTGCGCAGGTAGTCCCACGCCCACGCGCGCTCGGTCGGGATCGTGATGTTGCCGTACTTGTGCACCTGCGTGTGCGGCAGGGTCGTGCCGCCCGCCGCGAGGACGGCCGTGTCGGACGCCGGGTGATCGGTCGTCAGCAGGGTCGTGCAGGCGGGATACGGCAGCACGCTGTTGATGTCGAAGGCGCCGGCGTCGCCCGAGGCGGCGATCACGGGAATGCCCTGCAGCGCGGCCTGGACGAACACGGCGTGGAAGACGGCCAGGTCCTCGGGGCCGTTGAAGACTTCGGCGGCGCCCCAGCTCACGGACAGCGTGTCGACGATGTTCTCGTCGACGGCCGTGGCGAACATGTCCAGGAAACCATTACCCTGGTTCGGCGCCAGGTAGACGCGGATGTTCGCGCCCGGTGCCACGCCGCCCGATTGCTCGATGTCGAGCGTGGACTCGCCGGCGCCGTCGCTGCCCGGACCGTCATCCGGCAGCGGGCCGCCGTCGACCAGCACGTCGGTGATGCGGTTCGGCGCCACGTTCAGCCCCAGCGCATTCCAGTAGCCGTACGCATCGGACTGGCGATAGCCGGCCAGGGTGGCGATGCCGATGGTCTTGCCGGCGCCCGTCACGCCGGCCGAATACAGCGGCGTCACGTTGTATTTGGCGGCCAGGTCCCGTACCGTGTACTCGCCCGGCAAGGATGCGGCCGCGGCGTTCGCGGTCGGGATGCGGCTCGGCACGAGCTTCGACTCGCCGGTCGCCACGCCCGAGGCCGGCTGGCGCACGATATTGCTGTGGAAGAGCGGACGGCCGTTCAGGCCGTGCACGGCCTTGACGATGCCGGACAAATTGGCGGGCACCGCGGTCGCGCCCGCCGGCGCTTCGTACTTGCGGCCCAGCGACTGGTAGGCATGGATCGGACTGCCGAACACGGCGGCCAGTTGCGCATTCGTGCCCTTCGCGGAAATCAGCAGGTTGTTCGCATAGACTTTCGTGACCGTCAGGCCCTGGGACTGCAGGAAGTTCACCACCTGGGCGATGGACGTGGCGTCCTGGCCGTACAGGCTGCCGACCTGCGCCGGCGTCAGGAATTTGCGGTAGTTCGGGCTGGACGGGTCGACGATGGACGCCGCGTGCGCGTCCATCGCGGCGGCGTTTTTCACCGCCAGCGACAGCGTGATCTGGCGCACTTCCGACTGGGGCGCGAGGCCCAGGTCGACGATGCGCGCGTCGCGGTCGAGGTGGAACTGGGTGGAGGTCGTGGCGCCGTACGCCAGCGACGTGGTCAGCACGCCGATGGCTACAGCAATGGCGGAAAGCGTTCTCAAAGCGGACTCCCTGTCGATTGTTGAAGATCCCGCCGGGCACCAGCAGGCTCATCCGCAGTCAAGCAAGGGGTATGCCATTAACTGTAACCAAGAGTTATTTCTTTAATTAATCAAACGCTTGTTTCATTTTTGCCGGATTTTTGTTTCGGAATAATTGCACTGATGTAAATTTTTCCGACACATTGTATTTGTTTGTCGTCAAACCGCCGGCCGCACGACGTCCTCGGTCCGGTAGCGGGCCACGAACGCGGCCAGGTCCTTCGAGTGATAGCCCCGCGCGAGCGCATCGAGGTGGTCGGCAAACGGCGCATAGGACGGGTCGAGCGTCCGCAGGTAGCCGGCCTGTTCGCGGATCTTGCGCATGTTCCCGATCCGCACCAGCTGCCACAGCACCTCGATCTCTTCGGTGGGCGGGACGACGAGCGCGGCCTCTTCCTCCTCCGGCGGCGCGTCCGGCGCAGCCGGGCCGGTGATCCACGCCAGGCCCAGCTGTGTGCCGATGGCGCGCAGCAGGACGTCGTGCTCGACCGGCTTGGGCACGAAGGCGTCGGCGCCCGCTTCCCGGCACCGCGCTTCGTCCTCGGGGCTCGCGCCGGCCGTCACGGCGATGACGGGCACCCGGCTCCACGCCGGCATCTGGCGGATCCGCCGCGTCGTCTCGTTGCCGTCGATGACAGGCATCATGACGTCCATCACGATCAGGTCGGGTTTGAAGCTGTCGAGCAGGGCGAGGCATTCGAGGCCGTTCTCGGCCGCGGCCACGACGAAGCCCACGGCCTGCAGCAGGTCGACGAGCATCGCGCGGTTCTGCGGGACGTCGTCGACGATCAGCAAGCGCTTGCGCTCGCCTTCATAGCCGATGATCGTGCGCTGCGACCGCGCACTGGCCGGGCTGCCGGTGGCGACCGGCGCGGCGAGTTCGAACCAGAACGTGCTGCCCTTGTCCGGTTCGCTGGCGACGCCGATGGTGCCGCCCATCAGGCGCACCAGTTGCTGGCTGATGGCCAGGCCCAGGCCCGTGCCGCCGGCG
>NZ_JBKYMO010000031.1:0-24261 GCF_047302915.1 Massilia sp. CT11-108
GGCGTGACGACCGGCGGCGCCGACCGCCACGCCGGCACCACCAGCACCGCCAACAGGCCCAGCCCGGCACATGCCGGCACGACCGCTTTCCACCTCATCCCGCCTCCACATCCTGTCTTCATGGACAGCCTAACAAACCCTGTCAGGCGGCGACAACGCCCGCGCTGTAACAGGATGTTGCGGCAAAGCTACTCTTCGTGAGTTCGCACCATAATGAAGGTGTATTTGATGGGCACCGCACAGACTTCATCCCTAGCCAGAGGTAGACTGTATACATGAGCACACATAAAAAATTGGCGGCAGGTATGGCTGGCTTTGCCAGCATGTTGTGGCTGGGCCTCACGGCCGCGGTCGCGGCGAACCAGCGCCGTCTCGTGTTCAATCCCACCGTCGAGCGCGAAGTGGCGCATCCACGCAGCAGCGGCCACCGCACCCGCCCCGTCGTGCTGCGCGCCAAGGACGGCACGCGGCTGTCCGGCTGGCTGATGACGCCGAAGATGCCCGGCTTGCGTCCCGCCGTCATTTATTTCGGCGGCCGGTCCGAGGAAGTGTCCTGGGTCGTGCGCGATGCCGGCAAGCTGTTCCCCGGAATGGCTGTGCTGGCCGTGAACTACCGCGGTTACGGCGATTCCCACGGCGACCCGGCCGAAGCGCACATGATCGACGACGCCTGCATGCTGTTCGACTGGATGGCCGCGCACCACCACGTGGATCCGAAACGCATCGCCGTCGTCGGCCGCAGCCTCGGGTCCGGCGTGGCCGTGCAGGTCGCGAAGGAGCGGCCCGTGCACTCCGTCGTGCTGATCACGCCTTACGATTCGATCCTCGCCCTCGCGAAGCGCAAGTTCCGCGTGATGCCGATCGAATACATGCTGCGCCACCGCTTCGAGTCGATCAAGTATGCACCCACGCTGAAGGCGCCCACGTTCGTGCTGCGCGCGGCCAGCGACGACATCGTGCCGCACTCGCACACCGACCAGCTCGTCGCCAAACTGGCCCAGCTGATCGGGGACGAGACCGTGCCCGACTCGGACCACCTGAATATCCCGTACCTGGAAGACACGCAGACGCGCATCGCGCGCTTCCTCACGTCGCAGTTCGCCAGGCCGATCGGGATTCCCTCCCCCGCGCCGACGCCGGCCGCGCCCATTCCGGCGCCGGCACCGGAGATCGTCATCCCGGCTACGACCACCGCGGCCGTCGCCGCCATCGCCGTTCCGCCCGCACTCCCGCTCGCCGACTGAAACGGCGCTATTTATATGTCAACAAAATAAATAGCAAAGTAAAATCGTATTTGCCACGAATAAACTGGCTGATGCATAGTTCCGAGAATCCCCCTCCCTGCACAGCCGTTGCGCCGGTAAAATATGGGATTCAGGAGCCTAAATCAATGAAATTCAAGCAACTTTGTACGATGATCGCGGCGCTGTGCATCAGCGCCAGCGCCAGCGCCGACATGGCGGGCGCGAAGCTGGCGATCGTCTACGATGCCGGCGGCAAGTTCGACAAATCCTTCAACCAGTCCGCCGCCGAAGGCGTCGCGCGGTTCACGAAGGAAACCGGCGTCAAGGTGTTTGAAGCCCAGGCCAACTACGACACCCAGGCCGAGCAGGTCTTGCGCGCGCTCGCGCGCAAGAAGCTGCAACTGATCGTCTCGATCGGCTTCTCGCAGACGCAGCCCGTGCAAAAGATCGCGGCCGAATACCCGAACGTGCACTTCGTGATCATCGACGGCAACGCCCAGGGCAAGAACGTCAACTCCGTGCTGTTCAAGGAAGAAGAAGGCTCGTACCTCGTCGGCGTCGCCGCGGCGATGGCGTCGAAGACGAAGACGATCAGCTTCGTCGGCGGCATGGACATCCCGCTGATCCGCGCGTTCGCCTGCGGCTACGTGCAGGGCGCGCGTGCCATCAATCCGAAGGTGCAGGTCCTGCAGAACATGGTCGGCACGACGTCCGCGGCCTGGAACGACCCGGCCAAGGGCGGCGAGCTGGCACGCGCGCAATTCGACCGCGGCTCCGACGTCGTCTTCGCCGTCGCGGGCGGCTCCGGCATGGGCGCGCTGCAGATGGCCAAGGAAAAGGGCAAGCTGGCGATCGGCGTGGACTCCAACCAGAACTACCTGTACCCGGGCACGATGCTGACGTCGATGGTCAAGCGCGTCGACAACGCCGCGTACGAAGCGTTCATGAAGGCCAGGAACGGCCAGTTCACGTCGGGCATCACGTACGAAGGCCTGAAGGAAGGCGGCGTCGACTGGGTGCTCGACAAGGACAACCGCATGGTCGTCACCCCCGAGATGGAAAAGCGCGTGATGAGCGCCCGGGCCGACATCATCGCCGGCAAGATCAAGGTGGTCGACTATCGCGCGGCCAATTCGTGCCCAGTGCAGTAACACGGCATCGAACACAGTTTGACAGTGAAGCGCGCCGCGCCGGTTTCCATGCCGGCGCGGCGCGCTTTTAAATGAATGGACAGACCGCTATGCAGCCAGCCGTAGAATTTCGCAACATTAGCAAAGCCTTCGGGGCGGTGCAGGCGAATGCCGACGTCAGCTTCGCCATCGCCAAGGGCTCGATCCATGGCGTGATCGGCGAAAACGGCGCCGGCAAGTCGACCCTGATGAGCATCCTGTACGGCTACTACAACGCCGACAGCGGCCAGGTCCTCATCGACGGCCGGCCGCAGGACATCCGTACCAGCCATGAGGCTATCGCGCTCGGCATCGGCATGGTGCACCAGCACTTCATGCTCGTCGAGAACATGACCGTCCTCGACAACGTCATGCTGGGCAACGAGGGCGGCTTCAAGCTGGCCGCGAAGCGCGGCGCCGTGGAAGCGAAGCTGCGCGAGATCTGCGACCGCTACCGCCTCGACGTCGACCCGCTCGCGACGATCCACGACCTGTCCGTCGGCGCGCAGCAGCGCGTGGAGATCCTCAAGCAGATCTACCGCAGCGCCAACATTCTGATCCTCGACGAGCCCACCGCCGTGCTGACCGCGCAGGAGACGGCGTCGCTGTTCGAGATCCTGCGGCTGTTCAAGGAACAGGGCAAGACCATCATCCTGATCACCCATAAACTGCAAGAGATCATGGAGATCACGGACGAGGTGACGGTGATGCGCGCGGGCCGCGTCGTCGGTGCGGTCAAGACCGCGGAGACGTCGCGTGAAGAACTGGCCAACATGATGGTCGGCCGCCCGATCCAGAGCGAGCTGCCGCGCGCGCCGTACAACCCGGGCGCGGAAGTGCTGAAGGTGTCGGGCCTGGAGCTGCAGGATGCGAACGGCGTCGCCCTCCTCGCCGACATCGACTTCACCCTGCGCGCGGGCGAAGTGGTCGCCATCGCGGGCGTGTCGGGCAATGGCCAGAGCGAGCTGCTCGAGATCCTGTCCGGCATGCGGCTGCCCACGTCGGGCAAGGTCGAATTCCTCGGCCAGGACCTGCCGTACACGGGCCGCACGAACGCGGACGGCCTGCCGGCGGAGTTCCGGGAACGGGGCATCGGCCACGTGCCGGAAGACCGCCTGCGCGACGGCGTGATCAAGGATTTCTCCGTGATGCAGAACACGGTGTTCGGCTACCAGGACAACGTAAAAAACCGCTGGGGCCTGTTCGACTACAAGAAGATCGCGCAGCGCTGCGCGCACCTGATGACGGCGTTCGACGTGCGTCCGAACAATCCGGACCTGCGTATCGGCCTGCTCTCGGGCGGCAACCAGCAGAAGGTCGTCATCGCGCGCGAAGTGGCTGCGAAGCCGAAGCTGATGCTGGTCGGCCAGCCGACGCGCGGCGTGGACATCGGCACCATCGAAAGCATCCACACGCAGCTCCTGCGCCTGCGCGACGAAGGCGTGGCAATCCTGCTGTCGTCGGTGGAACTGGAAGAGGTGCGCGCGCTCGCGGACCGCATCATCGTGATGTCCGGCGGCCGCATCACCGGCATCCTCCCCATCGACGAATTCGACACCACCCGCATCGGCCTTATGATGGGCGGAATGCACAAGCACTGACATCATGAACAACACCGAATTGCCACGCTGGGCCACCGGTTTCGTCCTGCCCATCCTGAACCTGATGTCGGCGCTGCTCGTCGCGGCGCTCGTGATCCACCTGCTCGGCGAGAGCCCGTCGGAGTCGCTCCGCATCCTCGTCGACAGCGCCATCCTCGATCCGGAAGGCCTCGCATACACGCTGTTCTACGCGAGCACCTTCATCTTCGCGGGCCTCGCCGTGTCGATCGCGATGCAGGCCGGCCTCTTCAACATCGGCGCGGAAGGCCAGATGTACGTGGGCGGCCTGGGCCTGACGTGGGTCGTGCTGGCGCTCGACGCGCACCTGTCGGGCATCCTCATGATCCCGCTCGCGATGATCGGCGCGGCCGTCTTCGGCGCGCTGTGGGCGTTCATTCCGGGCTACCTGCAGGCGAAACGGGGCAGCCACGTCGTTGTCACGACGATCATGTTCAACTTCATCGCGGCGAGCCTGATGAACTTCGTGATCGTCAAATACCTGATCCCGGAAGGGCAGCAGAACCCGGCCTCGCGCGTGTTCGCCGACAGCGCCGCCCTGCCCCTGCTGAGCAAGCTCCTGCCGGTGCTGGGCGACACGCCGCTGAACATCAGTTTTATCCTTGCCATCCTCGCCCTGGTGATCTACGGCGTCGTCGTATGGCGTTCGTCGTGGGGCTACCAGCTGCGCGCGACGGGCCTGAATGCGCACGCCGCGCACTACGCGGGCGTAAAAATCAGCCGCACGATCATCGTGACGATGCTCGTGTCGGGCGCGCTGGCCGGCCTCGGCGCCGTCAACTCCGTGATGGGCTCGACGCACTACCTGTCGCTGAACTTCCCCGCCGGCGCGGGCTTCGTGGGCATCGCGATCGCGCTGATGGGCCGCCAGCATCCGGTCGGCATCTTCCTGTCGTCCGTGCTGTTCGGCGCGCTGATCCAGGGCGGCTTCGACCTGTCGCTGGAAAAACCGAACATCCCGCAGGAGACGTTCATTTTCATCCAGGGCCTGATCATCCTGTTCTGCGGCGCGATGGAAAACTTCTACGCCCCGGCCGTCCTGAAACTGCTCAACGTCACCCGTACCAACAAGGGGATTTGAATGGAAGACTTCCAACTCGCCAGCATCATCGTCTCCACGATCCGCAACGCGCCGGTGCTGATGTTCGCCGCGCTGGCCGGCCTGTTCGCCGAGCGCTCGGGCGTCGTCGACATCGGCCTCGAAGGCAAGATTCTCGCGTCGGCGTTCGCATCGGCCGCTGTTGCGTACACGACGCAGAACCCGTGGTACGGCATCCTCGCCGGCATGGGCGTGTCGGTCGCCCTCGCGATGGTGCAGGCGTTCGTGTCGATCACGCAGAAAGGCAACCAGCTCGTGGCCGGCATCGCCATCAACATCGCCATGAGCGGCCTGACGTTCGTGCTCGCGCAATTCTTCTTCCAGCAGGGCGGCCGCACGCCGGACCTGCGCAATGCGCGCCTGTTCGACGTCGTCCTGCCCGGCACCGCGGCCGTCGAGCATATCCCCGTCATCGGCTGGCTGTACGGCCACCTGATCGGCGGCCAGTCGGTGCTGGTCTACGTAGCGTTCCTGCTGCTGCCCGTCGTGCACTGGGTCGTGTACCACAGCCGCTTCGGCCTGCGCCTGCGCGCGTGCGGCGAGAACCCGCATGCGGCCGACGCGGCCGGCGTCTCGGTCGAGCGCACGCGCTATCTCGCCATGTTCGTGGCCGGTGTCCTGTGCTCGTTCTCAGGTGCTTACCTGACGCTGGTCCAGAGCGGCTTCTTCCTGCGCGACATGTCGGCCGGCGCCGGTTACCTGGCGCTGACGGCGCTCGTCTTCGGCAACTGGCGCCCGCTGCACACGGTGCTGGGCTGTTTGATGTTCGGCCTGTTCGGCGCGATCCAGATCCAGCTCGAAGGCGTCGACCTGCCCGTCGTCGGCCGCCTGCCAGGGTCGCTGATCCAGGCGATTCCGTACATCGTCACCGTCGTCGTTCTCGCCGGCCTGATGGCCAAGTCGGTCGCGCCGAAAGCCATCGGCAAGCCGTTCGTCAAGTCGCGCTGAACATCACTCGTTGGCGCGCTTGCTCGAGCGCGCCAACGTCCACGCCAGCCCCACCCCGGCCGACGCGCCGACATCCTTCCTGAACAGTGGACTGTCCCGGTTCGCATTCCCCGCATAGCTGTCCAGCCGCACGAACGCGAACGCGCGCACGTCCTGGTTGACCTTGACCGTGCCGAACACGCCCGTCCGCACCAGCATCAAGCCGCTGTCGGCCCGGTAGGCCGGCCGGTCCGCCGTCGCATACTGCGGCGCGACGTCGTAGAAATAACCGTGGATGCGGCGGTCGCCGAACACGGCGCCGACCTGCGCTTCCATCGTCCAGCGGCCCGCGTCGCCGCGGCGTTCCCACACGAAGCGCGGCTCCGTCGTCCAGCCCTGGCGGCGCAGGCCGCCGCGCGCTTCGATGACGGCGCGTACCGGGAGTTCGAAGCGCAGGCGCCCCGCCTCGCCCAGGTCGGCGAATTTATACTTCACGCGCGGGCCGAATTCGACGAGCGTGCCGAGGTCGGGCATGCCGCGGCGCGCCTCGACGTCGTCCGAACGGGACGGCAGCGCGCCCGCGAAGCCGATGTCGAATTCGACCTTGTCCGTGTCCAGCAGGCGCGCGCCGACGCCCTGCTGGTCGGCGCGCAGCACCTTGCCGCGGTACAGCAGGAACGGCAGCACGAGGCCGCGGTTGCTGCGGTCGGACGCGCCCGGATACGCGGGCGTGTTGAACACGGCGGCGCCGATGCCGGCTTCCCACAGCGGGAAGTTGGGTTCGGCGGCCACGGCGGGCACGAGTGCCACCAGTGTGGACGCGGGGATGATGAAACGAAGAATCGTGGGCATGGTAAGGGTCCGTATGAATCCGCGATTCTAACCCACGAAAAAAAACCGCCGCGGCCTTGTGGGCGCGCGGCGGCTTGCGGAAGGCTGGCGCCGGGATTACGGCCAGATCGCCTTCAGCAGCGCGGCCAGGTTGTAGCCGCCCTTGATCATCTGTGTCTTTGCGAGCGCGGAGCTGGGCACCGGATAGTCATTCGGCACTTCCAGCGTCCACGTGTAATAGGTTTCGCCCTTCTTGCTCACCTGCGGCACGATCTTGCCCGCGGTGACGCCCGCGAACGCGATCTTCGAGACCGCCAGCGTATCGTCCGCCCACTGGTACGGCCAGGTGACGGGATCGCCGCTGTTCTGCGCCACGTTCGGCTTGCCGTCGATGGCGGCCTGCGCGAACCGCTCCGGCGTCTTCGCGCGGACGCGGCGGAACGCGTAGTCGACCGTCGTGCTGTCCCAGTACGAGTGGAACGGCTTCGTCAGCGCCTGCGGCACGCCCGGCTTGACGGGCTTCGGTTCGCCCGGCGGGATCAGGTTGGCGGACATCTGCTCGATCTTCGCGTCGTCCATCAGGAAGTTGTTGCCGCCGCGCGAATCGAAGACGACGGTCTCGTCGATCTCGGCCTTCGTCTTCGGCACGACGAATTTTCCGTCCTTGTCGACGAAGGCGGCGCCCACGTGCAGCGGCTGGACGATGTCGCCCGCCAGGTGGGTCACGAGGATCAGCGCCTGGCGCTTCGTGAACTTGTGCGGATTGGTCGCGGGCGTGTCCTTGCCCTGCAGGACGGCGATGGCTTCCTTCAAGGTCTGCACGATGTCGTCATCGGCCGTGCCGGCGGCGCCGTCGTGGTAGTGGTCGAGCTGGAACGGGACGTCCGTGTAGTGGTATTCGCTGTGCTTCGGATTCGCGTTCACGTACTCGATCATTTCCGGCGTCTGCGGACCGCACCAGTTGCCCTTCACGCAGTCGGGCCACGTCGACACGGCTTCCAGCGATTCGCCCGGCAGCAGCAGCGCCTTCACCTGCGCCTCGGCATGCGTGCCCTTGATCAGCTTGTCGGCGATGGCGCCCACGGCGCGGTGGCCGTCCGTGCCCCATGCGGCCGCATCCAGCGACACGAAGGCGCTTGCCAGCGCCACGACACATGCGATTTTCTTCATGAGGGTCTTTCTGTGAATACGGTTTATATCGTTAGCGCACCTTGCGGATGCGCTGAGGTGCGGCAAAACTCATGCCGCCGGCTTCCGGATGCTTCTGCAGGTACGCGATCAGCGCATCGAGGTCGCGCAGGCCCGTCTCGACGCGGCGCGTGCCCTTGGCGAACATCGGGATGTTGTCGCCGCCCTCCGCCAGGAAGTTGTTGGCCACCACGCGATACACTTTATTATCGTCGAGCGCCTTGCCGTCCACCTTCACGTTCGCCGTGCACCGGCCGACGGGTTGCGTGCCGTCCCAGTCGTACGTCAGGCTGCTGGACACGGCGAGGATCGAAGGATCGGACGATGCCGGCCGGTCCCACTGCTGTTCGAGCACGCGGCGCAGTTGCGCGCCGGTGAGGTCCATCACGACGAGCGTGTTCCCGAACGGGAGCACGGCCTGCGCCTGGCCGAAGCTCACCACGCCGCCCTCGCCCACTTCGAGGTCCTTGCGGATGCCGCCCGGGTTCATGAAACCGATCTGCGCGCCCTGGTCGCGCGTGGCGGCGACGGCCGCGTCGGCAATCACGCCGCCCAGCGCCGATTCGCCGGCCGGGTTCTCCTTGCGCGACAACGCGCCCTGCACGCGTGCCACCGGCTTCGCCAGCTCCGCGCGGCTCTTCGCACGCACGTCCGCGAGATACGTCGACAGGCCGGCGTCCGGTGTGAACGCGTCCGGCGCCATCACGACGTTGCGCACCTGGATGTCCTGGACGGCCTTCGTGGCCGGATCGAGCGTCAGCCTGATGCGCGACAGCAGATGGCCGTACGCGTCCGCCTGCGTGACGACCTTGCCGTCCACCTTGCACAGATAGCCCGTGTGCGAATGGCCGCTGATGACGAGGCGGATCGCGGGGTCGAGTTTCTTCGTGATGGCGACGATCGGGCCGTGCAGGGTGTCGCAATCGGCCTTGTCATACGGCTGGTCGGCGAAGCCGCCTTCGTGGATCAGCACGACGAACACCTGCGCGCCCTGCGCACGCATCGCGGGCAGCACGGCGTTGATCGATGCCGCTTCATCCTCGATGGCCAGGCCTTTGATGGACGAGGCGATCGTCACGGAGGCCAGGTCGTGCAACACGGCGCCGATCAGGCCCACCTTGACGCCCTTGACGTCGACGATGCGCCAGCCCGGCACGAGGGTCTTGCCCGTCTGCGCGTCGACGACGTTGGCGGCGAGGTAAGTAAAACCGGCGCCCCTGAAATCGGGCGAGAAGCGGCATGCTTTCGCGGGCCGTGGCGAATCGCAGCCGCCGTGCTGCTGGCGCAGCAGCTCCTTCGGTCCCTGGTCGAATTCGTGGTTGCCGAGGGAGCTGGCGACGAGGCCCATGCGGTTCAGCGCCTCGATGCTCGGTTCGTCCGCGAACATCGACGACGCGGCGGGGCTCGCGCCGACGAGGTCTCCGGCCGCGACGAACAACAGGTCCGGGTCGTCCTTGCGGAACGTGTCCAGCGCGCCTTTCAGCACGTCGATGCCGCCGGCCTGGATCGTGCGCGGCTGCGTGGAGCCCGGCGGCGTGTACGTGTACTTGCTGGGCTCGAGATTGCCGTGGAAGTCGTTCAGCGCGACGAGATTGATCTCGAGCGGACGGACCGGCGCGGAGGCGCAGCCAGACAGCAGCAACGCGGCGCCCAGGGCCAGCGCGAACGGACGGGATACGATCATATGAAGTCTTTGTGATGCGAACGGCAGCCATCGATTATGGCACGCCCGTTCGCAGTTCTGGTCTTTACAAGGGAAGAAAAGACGGCCGGTGTCGCCACCGGCCGTCTCATTTACGTCATGTCAGGCCCGGATCAGAACTCGTACTTGACGGTGACCTGTGCCGACCACTGCGACTCGCCCTTGACCTGGCGGATCTGCAGCGGATCGGCGGCCGAGCGGACCGCGTAGACATAACGGCCCTGGCTGTCCATGCCGGCGTAGTCGACGAAGCCGCGGGTCTGGCCGCCGTTCGAGAAGAACGGTGCTTCGTAGATCTGGCCCCACTTCTTGTTCAGCAGGTTGCCGAAGTTCAGGATGTCGAACGAGACCGACGCCTTGTTACGTGCGAACAGGCCCGGGATTTCCTGGCTGATGCGCAGGTCGAAGCTGTTCGTCCATGGCGAGAAGTCGCCGTAGCGGGCAACGGTGCCGCCGGCTGCCTGGCGCAGGGCCTTGTTGGCGTTGACGATGCCCCAGAAACGCTGCTCGTTGGCGTGGCTGGTCGCCGTATCGCCCGCGAACACGACTTCACCCGAACCGAACGCTTTCGGGATGTACATCAGGTCGTTGCTGCCGATGCCGTCGCCGTTCATGTCGTTCTTGAAGGTCCAGCTGTACGGCTTGCCGGTACGGCCTTCGTAGAACACGCCGAAGCGGGTCTTGTACTTGCCGAAGAACGCCTTCTCGAAGTTCAGCAGCGCGTTGATGCGGTTCTTGACCAGGTAGGCCGAGTTGGCGGCCACGTTGTCGTTCGGGTTCAGGGCCGAACGGGCGCCGTAGTTCGAGCCGGACGTCGACGACGTGAGGTTCGAGACTTCTGTCGCATAGGTGTGGCTTGCCGCGACCGACCAGCCGAAGCCCTTGGTCATCGGGTACGACAGCGACAGCGTCGAGACGCGGTTCTCGCCCTTGTCCGTGCCGGTGACCTTGATCACGTTGCCGAACGCGGAATTCGACAGCGACTTGGTCGTGTTGGTGCAGCCCTTGGCGGTGCTGACGGCGTTGTTACCCACGCTCCAGCAGTTCTGCGACAGGCCGTTCGCGTTCCAGAACAGCTGGCGGCCATCGACGCCGATGCGGGTCGGCTGGCCCAGGTTCAGGTTCTGGAAGAAGATACCGTCCTTGGTGTGCGCGTACAGCACTTCGGCGCCGGCGACGAGGCCGTACCACGGCAGTTCCGTTTCGAAGGCCAGGTTGGCTTTCCACACGGACGGCTGCTTCACGTTCGGGTCGATCAGGTCGACGTTGGCGATCGGCGGGGTCGAGCCGCCCAGCTTCGGCTGGTTGTTGATGTCGGTGCTGAACGCGCCGTTCGGCGTGCCGGCGACCGGCGGGCACTTGGTGTTACCCGTGGCCGAGCAGGTGATCTGCTGCGTCGTCATGCCGGTGTTCTGGAACGGGTTCGCGAGCCAGACGGACATCGCGGCGCCCTGGAACAGGCCGAAGCCGCCGCGCAGCTGCATGCGGCGCGGGGTGTCGAAGTTGTAGTTGAAGCCGAAGCGCGGCTGGAACAGCTTGGTGCCGTCGATCGTCTGCTGGTTGTTGTAGCCGAAGCCGCCGGTCTGGCGTGCGTTCGGGTTCAGCACGGCGGCCTGGGCCACTTTCGTGTTGGCGACCGGCGTACCGCCCACGCCCACCTGGTCCACACGGAAGCCGTAGTTCAGGGTCAGCTGGCGGTTGACGTTCCAGGTGTCCTGCAGGAACAGGCCGGTGTTCGTCATGTTGAACTGCGCGACGGCGTCGTTCAGCGTGAAGCCCGGTGCGGCGACCTGCAGCGTGTACGACGTGTAGCGGCCGGAGCGCAGGTTTTCCAGCACGGCGGCTTCGACCTGGGCCTGGGACGCCGTGTTGCAGTTGATGGAACCGAACGAGTAGTTCAGGTTGTTGTCGCAACCGAAGGTGTAGTTGCCGTACACGTTCTGCAGGAACGCGTTGTAGATCTTGTTCTTCTGGTAGTCCGCGCCGAACTTGATTTCGTGGTCGCCCACGGTCCAGTTGGCACCCGCGTAGAAGTCCTGCGTGCGGGTGCGCAGCAGGTTCATGTGACGCGAGTTGTCGGTGCCCAGGTTGATCGTGCGGTTACCCGTCGTGACGTTGCTCGGGGTGCCGGCCGGCAGTGCGCCGGTGAACTGCACGCCGATGGTCGGCAGCTGCGTGTTGTTGGTCGGGACGGAGTCGTAGTTGCGCGACGACGCCTTCAGTTCGGTCGAGAACGTCGGGGTCCAGTCCGAGAATAGCTGGGCGACGGTCGTCTCGATCTGCTTGCCCTGCGAGTAGTACGCCGAATCCAGGCTCAGGCCGGTGGCGCTGAACAGCGAATACTGCGGCTCGGCCTGCGTGGTGCGCTGGTAGCGGATGTTGGCGCGGTGGTTGTCGCTGATGTTCCAGTCGACCTTCAGCATCTGCTCGCGCGACACGAAGTTGCCGCCGCCCTGGGCCAGGCCGCCGGCGTTGACGCCGTACTGGTTCTTCATGATGTTCTGCACGGCGGCGATTTCCGCCGGGGTCACGGCGACCGTCGTGCCGTTGTTCGAGCCGACCGGACCGTAGTCGGGCGCGCTGCGCGACGAGTTGGTCTCTTCCGACAGCGCGTACAGGAACAGCTTGTCCTCGACGAGCGGGCCGCTCGCCCACACGCCCTTGGTCGTTTCCTTGAAGGGTACCGGATCCGAATAGGTGTCGTTGGCCGGGTTGTAGCGCTGGCCGGCCAGGCGGTCGTCGCGGTACACGTAGTACACGCCGCCCTTCCACTGGTTCGTGCCGGACTTGGTGACGGCGTTGATGTTGCCGCCGGTGTAGCCCTTCTGCGTGACGTCGTAGTTGGCGACGTTCACCTGGGTCGACTGGATCGCTTCGATCGAGATCGGCTGGCGCGAGGTCGGGCTGCCGTTCGCTTCCAGGCCGAACGTGTCGTTCACGTTCACGCCGTCGATGGTGATCGAGTTGTAGCGCGAGTTCTGGCCGGCGACGGACAGTTCGCCGCGCTCCTTGTCGGTCTGCGAGACGCGCGGGTCGGCGCGGGCGTAGTCCTGCAGGTTGCGGTTGACCGACGCCTGGATCTGCAGCTGCGCGTTGCTGATCGCGGTGCCCGCGCCCATGTTGGAGCGGCTGAAGATGTCGGAACGCGCGCGGTTGCCGGCGATGGTCACGGTCTGCATCGGCGCGCCGACGGTCGCGTCGACGGTGGCGGTTTCCGCCAGTTGCAGGTAGATGCCTTCGCGTTTTTCGGTAACGCCGTCCTTGGTGATGATGATCGTGTACGGACCGCCGGTACGCAGGCCGCGCGCGATATAGCGGCCTTCCGCATCGGTGACGACGTTGCTGACCGAACCGGATTCGGTGTGAACGATTTGCACTGCGGCGCCGGCGGCCGGTCGGCCGTCAGCGCTCGAGATACGACCGCCGACAGCCGACGTCGTGTTCTGCGCCAGGGCCGGCGCCCCCGCGAGCGCAATCGACAGAGCCAGCGCCAGCTTCGTCAGCTGGATCCGTTTTTGATAGATCATTGGATTAACCCCAAATAGACTTGATAGTTATGGTTGGGAACGGAGTTCCCCCCTCTTGAGTACTGCAATCCTCGACCGGCCGCTCATGACGCCCGGTCTCTCGTTCTTTCTGCATGCTGTTCGATGGTGCGGATGTGGATGACAATGCACCAGCAAAAAGCAGCGCACGCGAGTCTAGCGGTTAATTGTTTCCAGGCTATTACACCCAAAACCACGCATTTTCTCGGACGTTGGCTTAATAAAAGGCCAATATGGCATGAAGCCGTTTATCGAGACAAATACGTTTTCACTTCGGAATTTATAGCTTGCGCGTATAAGTTGCTCAAGAAGTGAGCAGGTGGTCGCGTGCAGGATGCATTTTCCCTCAGAAACGGACACGTCGGGATGATAAATGGGGCGTTCTCGAATGAAATTGTTTAG
Organism: Massilia sp. CT11-108; assembly: GCF_047302915.1. Taxonomy (NCBI): domain Bacteria; kingdom Pseudomonadati; phylum Pseudomonadota; class Betaproteobacteria; order Burkholderiales; family Oxalobacteraceae; genus Massilia; species Massilia sp. CT11-108. Next base: position 13,727 of record NZ_JBKYMO010000031.1, read on the forward strand.
CTTGGTTTTTAAGCAAACGACATGACAATTAATCCATTCTGTCGCGAGTTGGCCACAGGGGCGGCATATGCGGTGCCTGTTCCACATAGTCGGGTGGCAACTGCGGTTCGGAGGAAGGATGCCGGCGGCGGGACCGCCGCCGGCGGGAGGACAAAACTCAATGCTTCACGGCGGTGCGTTCGAGCGCGGCGACGTCCGACTCGAAGCGCGCGAAGCGTGCATCGAGCAGGCGCGTCAGGCGCTGCTTGTCGGAGTCCGGCAGGAAGCTGTAGCGGATGCTGTTGTACGACGCCTTCTTCACTTCCGCATAGCTCGGCTTGTAGCGGCTGGCGAACAGCACGTATTCGTTGGCCAGGTTGTGGCGCGTGACGCCCGCGTCGTCCGTCGAGATCACGTACGGCACGCCATATTTGCGGTACAGCGTGATCGGGTGGTTCTCGCCTTGCACGCCCTCGATGAACGCGTTCGACGTCAGGTTGATTTCGACCGGGATGTCCTTCGCGCGCATCGTCTTCATGATGCCGACGGCGTTCGTCTCGTGCGCGAGGTCGATGCCGTGGCCGATGCGCTGCGCGCCCGCCACGTTCAGCGCCTGGTCGATGTGGTATTTCAGGTCTTCCGGCGGCACGTCGCCCAGCGCCAGCTCGCCCGCGTGCATCGCGACGTTGACCTTCGGGTACACCTTCTTCAGGTAGCGGAACATCTGCATGTGCAAGGTGTAGTCGCGCATGGAGACCATCTGGCTTTCCTGGCCCACGATGTTCACGCCGACGATCCTGCCGCCCCGCGCCGCCGATTCGAACGCGGCCAGCATCGACGAGAACACGCGCGACGGCGAGAACAGGCGCACGACATAGGTCTGGTAGCGCATCGTGAAATTCTCGTCGTCGATGCCCAGCGCCGCTTCGTTGACGGTGCGGACGAACGTGTCGACGGAGGCGCGGAACGCCGGCGTCGCGTTCAGCTTCTGGCGCGCGGATTCCAGCAGCTGGGCGAACTTCGCCTCGTCGCGTGCGCTGTCCCACGCGCGCTTGTCGAATTCGGGATCCGAGACCGTGTCCGGGCTCTTGAACATCGTCTCGATGTAGGCCACGTTCTCGGCCAGCGCGCGGTTCTTCAGCTCGACGAGGCCTTCGTGGAAGTTGCGGTCGGAGATGGGGCCGAAGTAGCCGAAGGTCTGGAAGAACTGGCGGTCCGGCGGCGGCTGGATGGCGCCGTGGTTATTGAAATCCTTGCTCGACCAGCGCTGCAGCAGCTCGCGCCACGTGGCGTCGTCGGCATACACGTCGGACGACGACAGGCAGGCGCGGTCCTTCGGCTGCTTCGCGCGCTCGTGCTCGACGACGCTCCTGTCGGTCTCGATCTTGTAAGTCAGCTTGTTGACGCAATAGCCCTGCTTGTCGAGCCAGTCGACATAGGTCTCGGCATAGATCGCGCCGGAGTAGTGGTGGTGCAGGTCGCCGCCCTTGGGCATCTGCGAGAAGAACAGGACCAGCTCCGCCGTCTTCGGCTGCGCGCCCGCGATCAGGGACGCGTAGTGGCGCGCGGTGGCCGCTTCGTTGGGGCCGGACGCCGGGGTGCGCGCGGAAGCGGCGGCCGCAAGGGCCGCCAGGGTGATCAGCAGGCTGCTGCTCAGGGTTTTTGTCATGTTGGTCTCGGCTGTGAGTGATTGTCGACAGTATCTCACCAGCGCCGAAGTCGTCGTTCCCGCGCACGCGGGAACCCATACTGAGTGTCCTGTTCGGCTCAGCATGGATCCCCGCGTTCGCGGGGATGACGTATCAATGCCGCTCGTGCACCCGCTTGCCGGCCGCATACGTGGCACGGATCGCGCGGTCGTCGCCCAGCAGCGCCAGCGCGAACAGGGTTTCCTCGAGCGAGTCGCCGTTCGCCGTGCGGCGCGCCAGCAGCGGCGTCGCCTTCGGGTCGAGGACGATGAAGTCCGCCTCGGTGCCGGCGGCAAAATTGCCGATCGTCCCTTCGAGCTGCATGCTGCGCGCGGCGCCCAGCGTGGCGAGATAGAACATGCGCAGGGCCGGGAGATAGCTGCCTTTTAACCGCGCAACTTTATACGCTTCATTCATTGTTTGCAACATCGAGAACGACGTGCCCGCGCCGACGTCCGTCCCCAGCGACACGTGGGCATGCACGCTGTCCGCCTTCGCGACGTCGAACAGGCCGCTGCCGAGGAACAGGTTCGACGTCGGGCAGTGGGAAATCGCGGCGCCCGTGTCGGCCATCAGCGCGAAGTCGACGTCGTCCAGCCAGATGCAGTGGCCGAACATCGAACGTTGCCGCATCAGCCCATGGTGCTCATACACCTGCAGGTAGCTGCGGTTGTCCGGGTACAGGCTTTTCACCCACGCGCATTCGTCGCGGCTTTCCGACACGTGCGTCTGGATGTACGTCGTCGGGAACGCGCGCGCCAGTTCGCCCGCCGCGCCCAGCTGGGCTGGGGTCGACGTGGGCGCGAAGCGCGGCGTGATCGCGTACATGGCGCGGCCGTGATTGTGCCAGCGGCGGATCAGCTCTTCGCTCTCGCGCAGGTCGGCCGTGTCCTGCAGGAAGTCCGGACAGTTGCGGTCCATCAGCACCTTGCCGCCGGCCATGCGCAGGTTGCGCGCGGCGCTCGCCTCGAAGAACGCGTCGACGGATTCCTTGTGCACCGTGCAGTAGACGAGCGCCGTCGTCGTGCCGTTGCGCAGCAGCTCGTCGAGGAAGAATTCGGCGACGGTGCGCGCGTGCACCGGGTCCTTGAACTGGCGCTCGGTCGGGAACGTGTAGTTCTCCAGCCACGGCAGCAGGTCCGGCGCGGGCGAGCCGATCATGTCGGTCTGCGGGAAGTGCAGGTGCGTGTCGATGAAGCCGGGCGTGATGATCTGGCCGCGGTAGTCGACGATGTCGGTGCCGTCGGGCAGCGTGGCGACCAGCTTGTCGTAGTCGCCGGCGGCGAGCACGCGGCCGTTCTCGACGACGAGGAGGCCGTCCTGGTGCCAGGCATGGGCGTTCTCGGCGAAGGCCGGATCGGCGTGGAAGTGCAGCAGGCTCGCTCGGTAGGCCTGCACGGTACGGGTATCGTTGGACATCTCAGTCTTGTTCCAGTGGGACTTCGGTTGCGGTCGCGGGCGCGGCGAGGGCCGCCGCCTCCCAGACCATCAGCAGTTGCGCGACGACGGCGACGGCGATCACGGCGGGTTCCTTGCCCTTGATGCCGGGGACGCCGATCGGGCACACCATGTCGTCCAGGCGCGCGCGGGAAATGCCGCGGTCGCGCAGGCGGTGCTCGAACTGCCTGCGTTTGGTTTCCGATCCAATGAGGCCGAACCAGTCCTGGTGCGCGGGCCGTCGGAGGATCGCTTCGGTCAGGCGCTGGTCGAGCGCATGATTGTGCGTCATGACGAGGAAGCTCGTGCCGGCGGGCGCCGCGCGCACGACGGCTTCCGGCAGGTCGGTCGCTTCCACGACGACGTTCGGGGCGACGGTGGCCGGGAACAGGTCTTCCCGCTCGTCCACCCACGTCACCTTGCACGGCAGGTCCGCCAGCAGGCGCACGATGGCGGCGCCCACGTGGCCGGCGCCGAACAGCATCACGTGCGCGCGCGGCGCCGGGACGTGATCGACGAGCCAGCGCCGTCCCGCGTCATCGAGCAGCACGCGGGTGCCGCCGCTGCGCTCGAAATCCGGGTAGCGGCCGCCCTTGCGCTGGATGTTGTGGCCCAGCGCATCGACGAGCGCGAGATCGGGTTCGCCGTCCAGGGCGACGACGCGCCACACGTCTTCATGACGGCGCGCGGCCAGCTCGGCGCACTGGTCGCGGTCGACCAGTTCGAACGCGAGGTGCACGACGCCGCCGCAGCACTGGCCCAGGCTCGGACCGAGCGGGAAGCGTTCGATACGGCGCGCCTCGCTGGCGCCGGCGGCGAGCATGGCGCGCGCCGTCTCGATGCCGCGCAGCTCGAGGTGGCCGCCGCCGACGGTGCCCCACTGCCCGCCGGCGTCGACGAGCATGCGCGCGCCCGGTTCGCGGGGTACGGAACCGTCGACCTTCGCGACCGTGATCAGGACGGCCGGTTGCGCGGTGGGGATGAGCCAATCGTCCATGTCAGGCGTTTTCGACGAAGGACACGGCGTCGAGGATCGCCTCGCTCGTCGCCGGCGCGCGCAGCGGCGGGTTCACCTTGTGGTCGCCCACGGCCGAGATGGCGTCGCGGATCGCGAGGAACACGGAGAACGGCAGCAGCAGCGGCGGTTCGCCGACGGCCTTCGAGCGGTGGATCGAATCGGCCACGTTGTGGTTGTTGAAGAGCTTCACCGTGAACGCGTCCGGGCAATCCGACACGCCCGGGATCTTGTAGGTGGACGGCGCATGCGTCATCAGCTTGCCCTGCGCATTCCACCACAATTCTTCCGTCGTCAGCCAGCCCATGCCCTGGATGAACGCACCTTCGACCTGGCCGATGTCGATGGCGGGGTTCAGCGAGTTGCCGGCGTCGTACAGCGCATCGGCGCGCAGCAGTTTCCACTCACCTGTCAGCGTGTCGATGACGACTTCCGCCACCGCCGCGCCGTATGCGAAGTAGAAGAACGGGTTGCCCGTCATCGTCTTCGGATCCCAGTGCAGGTTCGGCGTCGCATAGAAACCGTCCGACCACAGCTGCACGCGCGACAGATAAGCTTTCGCCACCAGTTCGCCGAACGGGACTTCGTGCCCGTTCGCGAACACGGTGTCCGCGACGAAGCGCACGTCTTCCACGGCGGCGCCGTACTGCTTCGCGGCGAACGCGGCGAGGCGCTCGCGGATCTGGCGCGCCGCATCCTGCGCAGCTTTGCCGTTCAGGTCCGCGCCCGTCGATGCGGCCGTCGCCGACGTGTTGGCGACCTTGCTCGTGTTGGTCGCGGCGATGCGCACGCGGGTCAGGTCGACGCCCAGTTCGTGCGCGACCACCTGCATCACCTTGGTGTTGACGCCCTGCCCCATCTCCGTACCGCCGTGGTTGACGAGGATGGAGCCGTCCACGTACACGTGCACGAGCGCGCCGGCCTGGTTCAGGTGCGTCACGTTGAACGCGATGCCGAATTTTACGGGCGTCAGCGCGAGGCCCTTCTTCAGCACGGGGTTCGTCGCGTTGTACTCATTGATGGCCTGGCGGCGCGCGCGGTATTCGCTCGTCTGTTCCAGCTCGCCCACCAGTTCGTGGATCACGTTGTCGACGACGGGCTGGCCGTACGGCGTGACGTTGCGGTCGATCTTGTCGTAGAAATTCAGCTTGCGGATGTCGAGCGAATCCTTGCCGAGGTTGCGCGCGATCTCGTCGATGATGTACTCGATCGCGATGGCGCCCTGCGGACCGCCGAAACCGCGGAATGCCGTATTCGACTGGGTGTTCGTCTTGCCTGCCGCCGCGCGGATGTCGCAATCGGACAAATAATACGTGTTGTCGAAGTGGCAGATGGCGCGGGTGGCCACAGGGCCGGACAGGTCCGCCGAGTAGCCGGCGCGGCTCACCATGTCGACCTTCGCCGCGAGGATGCGGCCGGCATCGTCGTAGCCCACTTCGTACAGGTAGTGGAAGCAGTGGCGCTTGCCGGTCACCATCATGTCGTCGTCGCGGTCCGCACGCAGCTTCACGGCGCGGCCCAGGCGTTTCGCCGCGATGGAGGCGCAAGCGGCCCACAGCGCCGACTGCGATTCCTTGCCGCCGAAGCCACCGCCCATGCGGCGGCACTCCACCACCACGTTGTGCGAGTGCAGGCCGAGCGCATGCGCCACGACGTGCTGCATCTCGCTCGGGTGCTGCGTGGAGCACAGCACGAGCATGCCGTCGTTTTCCTGCGGGATCGCGTACGAGATCTGGCCTTCCAGGTAGAACTGCTCCTGGCCGCCCACGTACAGCTCGCCCTTCACGCGCAGCGGGGCACGTTCGAATGCGGTTTCGGCATCACCGCGCGTCAGGCGCATCGGCGGCAGCACGTACGAGCCGGCGGCGCGCGCGGCCTGCGGCGTCAGGATAGCCGGCAGCTCTTCGTAGCTGACTTCCGCCTTCTTCGCGGCGCGGCGGGCCAGGTCGTGGCTGTCGGCGACGACCACGAAGATCGGCTGGCCGATGTATTGCACGAGGCCGTCCGCGAGGATCGGGTCGTCGTGGATGATCGGGCCGCAATCGTTGGTGCCCGGGATGTCCTTTGCCGTGAGCACGGCGCGCACGCCGCGGCTGGCCAGGACGTCCGTAAAATCGATGTCGAGGATGCGGGCGTGCGCCTTGCCCGACAGGCCGAGCGCCGCGTGCAACGTGCCGCGCACTTCGGCGATATCGTCCGTGTAGTCGGCCTGGCCCAGCACGTGCAGCCGGGCCGATTCATGGGTCTTGCCGAGGCCGACCTGCTTCCATTCGGCCTTGGTCAGAGCGGGGGATCCTGCGTCGTTCATGTGTATCTCCTCAAGCCAGTGCGGTCGGCGCGCTTTTAATTTCAATCTTCGCGAACGGGTTGACCGCGTCAGGCGGCAGCGGGTTGTCCTTGCGCGTTTCGAGCCAGTAGCGGCGCAGCAGGTTCTGCGCCGTCTTCATGCGGTAGGCACTCGAGGCGCGCATGTCGGACAGCGGTGCATAGTCTTGCGCCAGCGCGGCCATCGCGTCCGTCACGGCCGCTTCGTCCCACGCGCGGCCGTTCAACAGGCTTTCCGCCTGCGCGGCGCGCTTCGGCGTCGCGGCCATGCCGCCGTAGGCGATGCGGGCCTCGACCACGATGCCGTCGTCCAGCGTAAAGGCGAAGGCGGCGCAGACGGCCGAGATGTCCTGGTCGAAGCGCTTGGCCAGTTTATAGGTGCGGAACGCGACGTTCTTGCGCGGCAGCGGCACGCGCACGGCCTGCACGAATTCGCCGTCGCGCCAGTCCTTGACCTGGTAGCCGAGGTAGAAGTTCTCGAGCGGCATGGTGCGCTCGCCGTCCGGACCGCGCAGCACCAGTTCGCTGCCGATGGCGATCAGCCACGGCATCGAGTCGCCGATCGGCGAACCATTCGCCACGTTGCCGCCCAGCGTGCCCGCGTTGCGGATCGGGAGCGATGCGAAGCGCTGCCACAGCTCGCCCAGCTCTGTCTCGTAATGCTTGCAGATGGCGGCATACGCATCTTCGAGGGAGACGCCGGCGCCGATCTCGACGTAGCCATCCTGCTCGCGCACGGTCTTCAGTTCGGCCACGTGGCCCAGGTAGATGACGTCCGTCAGGTCGCGCATCTGCTTCGTGACCCACAGGCCGACGTCGGTCGAACCGGCGAGGATCGTCGCCTTCGGATGCGCGGCGCGCACGGCCACGAGTTCATCCAGCGTACGCGGGGCGTGGAAGGTCTGGCCATCGTATTCATAGGTGGCGCCCGCGTCACGCTGCAGCGCCCGCAGTTGTTCGATGACGGCGGCGCGGTCGAAATCGACGCGCGGCAGCGTGACCATGCGCCTGGCGGCGTCGATGATGGGACGATAGCCCGTGCAGCGGCACAGGTTGCCGGACAGGGCATCGTCGATCTCGCAGCGGCTCGGCTCGCGGCCTTCCTGCTTCAAATACATGCCCCACAGCGACATCGCAAAACCCGGCGTGCAGAAGCCGCATTGCGAGCCGTGGCATTCGACGAGGGCCTGCTGCACGGGGTGCAGGTTGCCATCCTGCTGCGCCAGGTCTTCGACGGTGAACAGGGCCTTGCCGTCCAGGGTGGGCGTGAACTGGATGCAGGAATTCACGGAGCGCATCTGCAGTTCGCCGTTCTCCAGCGATCCGACGACGACGGTGCAGGCACCGCAATCACCCTCGGCGCAGCCTTCCTTGGTGCCGGTGCAGTGCAGATCCTCGCGCAGGTGCTGCAGGATGGTCTGCGTCGGCGCGACGTCGTTCACTTCATGGACGGCGCCGCGGTAGAAAAATCGGATCGGTGTGGACATCATCGCCTCGGAAAGGATCTTGTGAAAATTATGACTATCTGGATGCAAGAGTAGCACCGGGGGTCAGGCTAGATATATCGGAATACTGATTTTGAATATCAGATATTTTCAATAGCGCGCCGTGGGCTTGTGAAACTTGCTATGCTTGAGCCGTCAATGGAGGCGTCATGGCTTTGCACATCGTACATTTCATCGGACCGATCAACGCAAATTCCGCCTGTACCGTGCGCAACCTTTGCTTGCAGGCACTGCAGAGCGGCGCGACGGAGATCGAGCTGCACATGTCGACCGAAGGCGGCAACATGACGGCCGGCTTCGCCCTGTACTACTTCCTGAAATCGCTGCCGCTGCCGCTCACGACGTGGAACGTGGGCAGCGTGGAGTCCGTCGGCGTCGCCATCTTCCTGGCCGGGCAGCAACGCTATGCCTGTCCCGGCACGCGCTTCCTCATCCACCCGCTGCACTGGGGCTTCGGCAACCTCGTGGCGGCGGACCACGCCCGCATCTCCGAATGGCGCGACTGCCTCGACTTCGACGCCGAGCGCTATGCCGCCATCTACGAAGACGCCACCCGCGGCGCACCCGGCGCCCACGACATTCGAACCTACCTGACGGGCAGCGCCCGCATCTACACGGCCGAGCAAGCGGTCGAGGCCGGCATCGCGCACGCGGCGCGGCAGGCGCGCCTGCCGGAAGCCGGCACGACGACGCACTGGTGGAATTAAATACATCATCCAATTCTGACAGGACGCCCTGTCTGATCTGCACAACAAAGATAGCGGTCACAACTGAATAGAGTGACTATTCGTGAGTTTTTCCTTGCCGCAATTTTTGCTGCAACTCTACAATTCGACAGATTCGTTACACGGCGTAACGCGCGCCGTCACAGTGTTTCTATAACAAGAACTTCCACCCGCCGTCTGCAGCAGGGAAATCCATGAAAAAACGCATCATCGCGAGTGCGCTCGCCTTGTCATTTGTCGCGCCTTGCGCATTCGCGCAGGACGCCGTCCGCATCAGCGGTTTCGGCACCGGCGCCCTCACCTGGACCAACACCGACAAGGCCGAGTTCGGCCGCCCGAACCAGGCCGGCGGCGCCACGAAGGACGTCACCACCGGCGTCGATTCGAACTTCGGCGTGCAGGCCGACTACGCCGTCAACAGCTGGCTGTCCGTGACGGGCCAGGGCCTCGTGCGCAAGGATGCGCAGGACGATTTCGGCGCCGAACTGGCATGGGCGTTCGCCAAGGCGACGGTGTCGGACGACGTCTCGATCCGCGTCGGCCGCATGGGCCTGCCGGCATTCATGATCTCGGACTACCGCAACGTGGGCTACGCGAACACGATGCTGCGTCCGCCGGCGGAAGTGTATTCGCAGATGCTGTTCAACACGGTCGACGGCGCCGACGTCATCTGGCAGCACAGCGATGCCGCCACGACGTACACTGCACAATTCGCGGTCGGCAAGACCAAGGCCGACGTCGCCGGCGGCCCGAGCCTGGACGGCCGCCGCGTGACGGCGCTGAACCTCGTGGCCGAGCACGGCCCGCTGACGGTGCGCTTCGGCCGCGTGGACGGCCGCCTGACGCTGAACGGCTCGGCGTCGCTGGCGGCGCTGCTGAACACGCTGAATACGGTCGCTGCCGGCTACAAGTTCCCGCAGGCGGCCCAGCTCGCCAAAGACATCGACGTGCGCGACAAGAAGGCCTCGTTCACGTCCCTCGGCGCGACGCTCGACTGGAACGACATCGTCGTGCAGGGCGAGTACGCGAAGCGCAAGACGGACAGCTACATCAACGACACCACGTCGTGGTACGTGATGGGCGGCTATCGCATCGGCAAATTCCTGCCGTACTACAGCCACGCCAGGCTGTCGATCGACGGCAATGTCCACAACGGCATGCCGGCGGCCTGCCCGGCCGGCTACCCGGCCGCCTGCACCCCGACGCTGGCCACGCTTTCCGGCATCGTGTCGAACCTGCGCTACACCGGCGTGAGCCAGGGCGAACAGCAGACCGACACGATCGGCCTGCGCTGGGATGTCCGCTCCTCCGTGGCCCTGAAGGTGCAGTTCGACCACGTGCGTCCGAACAAGACCGCCGGCCTGCTGATCAATGCGCAGCCGGGCTTCAAGGGTCCGGTGACCGTCGGCGCCGTCGCGCTCGACTTCGTGTTCTAAGGGGACGACGATGAAACAACTGATCAAGACCGGCCTCGCCGCCGCCGCACTGTGCCTCGCGCTGCCCGCCATCGCCGACGTGGTCGTCGTCGTGAACCCGAAGGCGGCCGACGCCTCGATGACGAAAGACCAGATCGCGCAGTATTTTCTTGGCAAATCGGGCGCGATGAGCCCGATCGACCAGCCTGAAAGCGCCCCCGTCCGCGCCGAGTTCTATAAAAAGGTGACGGACAAGGACGGTTCCCAGGTCAAGGCTTTGTGGTCCAAGCTGGTGTTCACCGGCAAGGCCACGATGCCGAAGGAAGCCGCCGACAGCGCCGCCGTCAAGAAGATGGTGGCCAGCGACCCGAAAGCCATCGGCTACATCGAAAAGAGCGCGGTCGATGCCTCGGTCAAAGTGATCTACACACCGTAAGCATCCCCAC
>NZ_JBKYMO010000032.1:0-23966 GCF_047302915.1 Massilia sp. CT11-108
CGCCTGGCGTCGCCGCCGCCGGACCTCACGCACCTCGTGTCGCGCTTGCGGCCCGCCCCCAGGGCGCCCGCGTGGCTGCAGGCCACGGTCGGCAACACGATCCACTTCATCGACCTGGCCGACGTCGTCTATTTCTGCGCCGACGCCAAGTACACGCGCGTGGTGACGGACGGACTCGAAGCCCATATTCGCCTGAGCCTGAAGGAACTGGCCGATTCGCTCGATCCCGCAGCCTTCTGGCAGATCCACCGCGGCTATATGGTGGCCGTGCGGCGCATCGCGAGCGCCGCGCGCGCCGAGGATGGCGCCTTGTGGGTGCACCTGCGCGGTCATCCCGCGCGACTGCCGGTCAGCCAGCGTTTTCAATATCTGTTCCGCGGCATGTAGCCGCCTCATTGAACAAGGAGACACCATGAATCGCAACATGTTGCGGGCGGCCGTTTGTGCCCTGTCGTTTGTCGCATCCGGCGTCGCAGGCGCCTCGGAGACCATACCCCTGGCCCTGGCGCGCGATGTGACCACGCGGGCCATCGAACTGGTCGAGAGCAAGGGCATGTATCCGCTGCGGCAGGAAGACTATGCGCAGGCGAAGCAGCGTTTGCTGGCGCTCGTCGACGGCAAGGCGCAGGCCGTCGACCGGGGTGACCTGTATGCGCGCATCAACGGACTGCTCGCCACGCTGGACACAGACAAACATTCCTTCGTGATGCCGCCCGTGGCGACGGGACAGTTCACCAGCGCCGCGACGGCCCGCCCGCGTGTGCCGATGTTCCAGCTCGTCGCGACGACCCGGGGCACGGTGTTGCGCTTCGTGCCGCCGCCCATCACAGCCTCCACGCCCGAGGCCATGGCGGCCTACGTGCAAGGCGTGTATGACGAGGCGGTTGCGCTTCCCGGTAGCCGTGGGGCGTGCGCCCTCGTCGTCGACCTGAGTGAACAGACGGGCGGCAATGGATGGCCGCCGCTCATCGCGATGTATCCGCTGTTCGGCGACGCGAACAAGGCGCGCTGGGTGGAGCGCGACGGCAACCCGATTCCGTTGGTGCACCGCGGGTACCTTGAATCGAAGGCCGGTCACGATGCGCCCGGCCACGTGAATCCGTTCGCCTCCTTCGCCGCGGATCCGCTGGCCGTGCTGGTCGGCGCGAAGACGGCAAGCGCCGGCGAGATGCTGCTCGTCGCGTTGATGGGAGAGGCAAGGGTGCGGACGTTCGGACAAACGTCGTACGGGATGTCGACGGCGAACATGACGTATACGCTGCCGGACGGCGCGCTGTTCGTGTTGACGCAGGCGCGCTCCGCGCTGGCCGACGGTCCGGTCTTCCGCGGCGGCATCGCGCCCATGCAGCCGGCGCCGAAGGGGGAAACGGCGGACGTGTCGCTCAAGACGGCTGCGGAATGGGCGGCAGCGAATTCGCCGCGCTGCGCGCCGAAGTAAGCCGGCTTACGCCAGCGCTGGCGACCAGGTGGTGTTCGAGCTCGATGCACCAGTGAGTCAGCGTCTCGTCGTCGAGATGTTCTTTCTTTGCCATTGTTCAGCCTGGCACTTTCATCAGCCGCAGCGTATGCACTGTTTCGTCCGCCGTGGCATCGTTTATCGCTACTGGTCCGTAATATGCAGAGGAACGAATGACCATACCCAAGTACGCATTCTCCCTGCTCGTGGCAATCGCGTTCGTGCCGGTTGGTGCATCCGGGAACGAATCGCCCAAGGTCGTCGTCAAGGGCAAACACGATCCCTCCACGGTTGTCGTCAAAGGCGTACGCGATCCATCGTCATGGTTCCGGATCGAGAGCCAGCATCTGGTTGTCTATTCGGACGGCGATCCGGATGACGTCATCGAACTGGTCAATAATCTGGAGCGGCTCGACTATCTTTTACGCCTGTACCTGAATCCGTTCCTGGACAAGCAGGAGACAATGCCCAGGTTTACGCTGTACTTCCAGGATCGGGCAAGCTGGCAGCCGGAAATCGGCGAGCATTCTCCCCTGGCCGTCGGGATGGTCAACAGCTGCGTATCTGCGACGCAGGCATTCACTTACGGTGTGGGAAAAAGCTGGAAGCTCAATAATTCGTCGCTGCTCCGCGCAGAAGACGATTTCACGCTGATGACGAATCTGACCCTGTATGCCGAGAATTTCCTGTATCGACATACCCGCATTCGGGCACCCATGTGGTTCATCGTCGGCTTTACAGCGTATTTCGGCGGTGCGCGTTTTACCGATACCCAGATGGCAATCGGACGCGATGCGGGCACCGCCTATAACTGGTTGCAAAGGATCGACGAGGGCAAGGCAGGAGCCCGTCTTTCTTTCGATGACGTATTGAATTACAAGGGCTCGTCCGAGCTCTTCAAGGCCGGCACGCCCTCCTATTTCGACCAATATGAATATCTTGGACGGGCCTTCAACCTTGTCCACTACATGCTCTCGTCTGAGGAAAACCGTAACAAGACGGCGAAATACCTCGACCTGGTCAATAACGGCGGCAATTCCGCCGCGGCGTTTGCCGACGTGTTCGGCCTGTCGGGCCGCGATCTCGATGCGGCAATGTTGCGTTACCGGCGCGCGTCCTTGAAAATCCTTCAGGTCGACGTGCCCAGCCTGCCCAAGGCCAACATCGATTTCACCCGTCTGAGCCGTATCGAGGGCGAATTCGTCATTGACAACGCCTTGCTGAAGACTTGCCCGACGCCCGCAGTCGGCAGGAAGTTGTTGGAGCGTCTGAAGCGTACGGCCGCCAAGGCCCCGGCCGTCGATCTCGCCCAGATCACGTTGAGCCGCGCCCAGGTCGAATGGGGCGATCCGCGCGACGCTATCGGCTACCTGTCGCGCACCGTGGAGAACGATCCCTACCATCCTGAGCCATATTATCTGTTGGGGCAGGCATATGCGAAGCTGGCAGAAAGCGCAGGCCCAAACAGGCAAGACTTGCTGGCGTCGGCACGGGCCAGTTTGACGCAGGCCGCCGCCCTGGCGCCCGACGCGCCCGAGATATCGTATGCGCTGTTCCGCGTTGGGCTCATGGGCGCAAGTCCGACCGGGAAAGATATTGCATGGGGGATTAAAGCTTGGCAACACGGGCGCGATGTCGCCGCATTCGCACGTGCGGCCGCGCTTGCCTATGCCTGGGACGGCGATTCCGCCAATGCCTATCAGACATTCAATACGTTGGTAAGGAGCAAACGGGACCCCGGGAACGCCTCATGGGCCGCAACCTGGCTCGCCAGGCTGGAACAGGGCGTGACGCGGGATGCGCTTCTGGCGGCGATGCGTAGCGAAAACGCGGCACTTCCCAATTTCAGAGCGTGGAGCTACGACGACCGGTAGGGCGCCACGGGTCGTCATGCGAAGGCCCTGCAAGATCTGGCCACGTTCTGGCAGATCCACCTGTTCCGCAGGAGGTAAGGCGTGCTTACGCCAGCGCTTCCTTCGCGGCCTGCTCGGGCGTGAGGCCTTCGTAGAACATGTCGGTGAACCACTCGACCTGTTCCTCGATGTGTTCCTGCGCCTGTTTCTGCGTGGCGCCGCCGGCGACGAGGTGGTGTTCGACCTCGATGCACCAGTGGATCAGCGCCAGCGTCTCGTCGTCGAGTTGCTCTTTCTTTGCCATGGTCAGCCCAGTACTTTCTTCAGCCACGCGGAGATGTGCTGGACTTCTTCCAGGCACAGCGTGTGCTGCATGGTGTATTCGTGCCATTCGAGCTGGTAGCCCAGCGAGACGAGCAGGTCGCGCGACGCTTCCGCGCGATTGAACGGCACCACGTTGTCGTAGCGGCCGTGGGCCATGAAGATCGGCGTGGACTTGCTGGCGTCGGTGCGTTCGGTCGCCACATTGGCCGACAGCGGCACGTAGCCGGACAGGCACAGCAGGCCGGCCAGCGGTTCCGCATGGCGCAGGCCCGTCTGGATGGCCATCGCGCAGCCCTGCGAGAAGCCGGCGAGGATGATGCGCGAGGCGGGAATGCCGCGCGCTTTTTCGCGCTCGATGAAGGCTTCGATCTCTTTCTGCGACGCGCGCAGGCCGTTCTCGTCCTCGCGCCGCCCAAGTTCCAGGCCCGTGATGTCGTACCAGGAGCGCATCACGTAGCCGTTGCTGATGGTCACCGGCATCGTGTTCGCGTGCGGGAAGATGAAGCGGATGCCGGGCAGGCCGTCGAGGTCCAGTTCGCTCACGATCGGCACGAAGTCGTTGCCGTCCGCGCCCAGGCCGTGCATCCAGATGATGGCGATCTCCGGGTTGTCGTTGGTCTCGATCTGGATGTGTTCGAGCAGGTCGCTCATGCGGTGTCCTTCTGTCGTTGCGCCGACTTCGGCCGGAAGGCCTTGCAGACGGCCGGGTCGGTCTCGGCGTATGGGCCGCCGATCAGGTCGATGCAATACGGGACGGCCGCGAAGATGCCGCCGACGATGCTTTGACCGTCCGCATCCTTCAAGCCTTCCAGCGTTTCCTTGATCGACTTCGGCTGGCCCGGCAGGTTCATGATCAGGGCGGCGTGGCCATCGGTCTCGCGGATCACGGCCGTCTGGCGCGACAGGATCGCGGTCGGCACGAAGTGCAGGCTGATCTGGCGCATCTGCTCGCCGAAGCCGGGCATCTCCTTCGTGCCCACGGCGACGGTCGCTTCCGGCGTGACGTCGCGCCGAGCGGGGCCCGTGCCGCCCGTCGTGAGCACGAGGTGGCAGTGCACGGTGTCGACCAGCTCGACGAGCGTCTGCTCGATGCTGGCGCGGTCGTCCGGGATCAGGCGCGTCTCGACGCGGAACGGGGTGACGAGGGCGGCTTCCAGCCACTCGCGCAGCGCGGGTATGCCCTTGTCTTCATAGACGCCGCCGCTGGCGCGGTCCGAGACCGACACCAGGCCGACGACCAGTTCTTCGACTTTATTGTCCAGACTCATCGTCTTCGTCCTCGTCCCCGGAGGCTTCATCGGCAGGCGCGGCTTTCGGCGCCTTCGCCAGGTCCTTCAGGATCTGGAAGATTTCGCGGTAGGCCTTGGGGGGCTTGTTCTCGGCCTGTTCCTTGCGCGCATTGCGGATCAGCGTGCGCAGGTGCTGCACGTCCAGGTCCGGATGTTCTTCCAGCAGCTGGGTGAGGGCCTTGTCGTCGGCCAGCAGCTTGTCGCGGCGGCGCTCCAGCGCGTGCAGCGCGGCCGCCTCGGCCTTCGACGTGCCCTTCCAGCTTTCGATGGTGCGCTGGATGACGGCGACCTCTTCCTCGTCGAGCGAGCGCATCAGCTTGCCGACGAATTGCAGCTGGCGGCGCCGGCCCTCGTGGTTCGTGATGGTCTGGCACATGAGGATGGCGTCGCGGACTTCGTCCGGCATCGGGACGCGCTTCACGCGGTCGCGCGGCGCCTCGATGAGTTGTTCGCCGAGCTTCTGCAGCTCGTTACTCTGGCGCTTGAGTTCGGACTTGGAAGGGCGGTCGTATTCCTGGTCGAACTCGTCGGAGCGGAAGCCGACGGAGCCGCGGTTGGCATTTGGCATGATGATCTAGATTCGGCAGGCACGAAGCCGGCCGGTAAAAACAGTAAACGGCTGCTATGATAACTGTTTTAGGGCTCGCTACGAAAAACGCACATGACCGATACCGTCTTCACCCATACCCAGGATCAGCTCAAGCAGCTTGCACAGGACGTGCTTGCCATTGCCAAGGAAACGGGCGCCAGCGATGCGTCGGTCGAGATCAGCGAGGGTAGCGGGCTGGCGGTGACGGTCCGCAAGGGCCAGATCGAGACCATCGAGCAGAACAAGGACAAGGGCATCGGCGTGACCGTCTACTGCGGCCAGCGCCGGGGGCACGCCAATACGTCCGACTTCTCGCGCGATTCGCTGCGCGCCACCGTCGAGGCGGCGTACAACATCGCCCGCTTCACGGCCGAGGACCCGGCCGCCGGCCTGCCGGATGCCGACCTGCTGGAAACCAACCCGCGCGACCTGCGCCTGTGTTACCCGTGGGACATCAGCGCCGAGGACGCCGTCGTGATCGCGCAGCGCTGCGAGGCGGCCGCGTTCGCCGTCGACAAGCGCGTCACCAACAGCGAAGGCGCCAGCGTCTACGTGCAGCAGTCGCACTTCGTGGCGGCCAACTCGCTCGGCTTCTGCGCCGGCTACCCGTTCTCACGCCACACGCTGTCCGTCGCGCCGATCGCGGGCAAGGGCGCTCACATGCAGCGCGACGACTGGTATTCGTCGGCGCGCGATCCGAACAAACTGGGCGATCCGGAAAAGATCGGCCGCTACGCCGCCGAACGCGCCCTCGCGCGCCTGAACGCGCGCAAGCTCGACACCCGCACGTGCCCCGTGCTGTTCGAGGCACCGCTGGCCGCCGGCCTGCTGGGCGCGTTCGTCCAGGCCACCTCGGGCGGCGCCCTGTACCGCAAGTCGAGCTTCCTGCTCGATTCGCTGGGCAGCAGCATCTTCCCGTCCCACATCCAGATCGTCGAAGACCCGCACCTGATCGGCGGCGTGGGCTCGGCCCCGTTCGACGAAGAAGGCGTGCGCACCCAGCGCCGCAAGGTCGTCAGCGACGGCGTGCTGCAAGGCTATTTCCTGTCGTCTTACTCGGCCCGCAAGCTGGGCATGCAGACGACGGGCAATGCCGGCGGCTCGCACAACCTGGAAATCATCTCCAAGGAAACGAAGATCGCCGACGACTTCGAAGGCATGCTGCGCAAGATGGGGACCGGCCTGCTCGTCACGGAACTGATGGGGCAGGGCACGAACTACGTCACGGGCGATTATTCGCGCGGCGCGTCCGGCTACTGGGTCGAGAACGGCGTCATCCAGTACCCGGTCGAAGAGATCACCATCGCGGGCAACATGAAGGACATGTTCCAGGCCATCGTCGGCGTCGGCAACGACGTGCTCACGCGCGGGAACAAGTCGACGGGCTCCATCCTGATCGAGCAGATGGTGGTCGCGGGCAATTGATTTCACATTCCCCATGAGGTCGTGACAATCTATTGCAAAAACGTCATAACCATGTGTTACATTGACGTCTTTCTATGTCACGGGAGACGTCATGGCAACACTCCAGACCTTCGGCCCGCACCTCGACCTGATCGGCAGCACGGCCGTGCAATGGAAAATCATCTCGACCTCGTCCAGCAGCGTCATTCTGGAAAACGGGCTCCAGCACCTGTCCATCCTGGGTAACTTCGCGATCGGCCCGGCCGGCGACGTGAGCGGCACCGCGACGGCGGTGAACCTGGTCCAGCTGGGCTACTCCGGCCTGCCGGTGTTCCAGGCGACGGACCTGACCATCGATGGCGGGACGTTCCTGGACACGGTCCTCGAGGCCACCACCGATACGCAGATTTATACGGCCCTGCTGGCCGGCTCCGACACCATCACCGGCAGCGCCGGCAAGGATATTCTGAAAGGCTTCGCGGGCAGCGACGTCATCCGGGCCGGCGGCGGTGACGACCGCATCGGCGCCGATGCGGGCAGCGACGTGATCGACGGCGGCGCCGGTTTCGACACCGTCGCCTACCAGGGCGCCTACGCCGACTACCGGATCGAACGCACGGGCGCCGCGTGGACGATCGCGGACCTGAAGGGCACCGGCGGCATCGACACGTTGACAGGCGTCGAACGCGTGTATTTCGACGACAAGGACGTCGCGCTCATCAGCGTCGACAACACGGGCGGCCAGCTGTTCCGCTTGTACCAGGCGGCATTCGGCCGCAATCCGGACGAGCCGGGCCTGGATTTCTGGACGCAGCAGATCGATGGCGGGGGCGCGACACTGGCAGGGATCACCGGCGCCTTCCTCGCATCGGCGGAATACCAGAAGCTGTACGGCGGCCTCTCCAACCGCGACCTCGTGGTCAAGTATTACGAGCACATCCTGCACCGCGCGCCGGACCAGGCCGGGCTGGACTTCTGGACCGACGCCCTGGACCGCAAGATCGCCACCCGTGGCGAGGTTCTTGCCGGCATCAGCGAGAGTCCGGAAAACGTGGACCTGAGCGTGCAGCTGATCGGCAACGGCCTCGTGTTCGACACGCCCATCATGACCATGTGACGCACGCGTTTTTCGGGTTCCTGCAATAATGTGCAGATACGCATTTTTGAAAAGGAACCCGATGGACATTCTTGCCGCTGCCCGCAAGCGCTACACCGCCAAGGCCTACGACCCGACCCGCCGCGTCCCCGAAGAGACGATGCAGCAGATTTATGAAGTGCTGCGCGCGAGCCCCTCGTCGGTGAATTCGCAGCCCTGGCACTTCATCGTCGCCAGCACGCCGGAAGCGAAGGCGCGCCTGGCCAGGGGCGTGCAGGGTCCGTACAGCTACAACGAAGCGAAGATCCTGAACGCGTCGCACGTGATCCTGTTCTGCACGCGCGTCGACGCCGAAGGCGGCCACCTCGAGCGCCTGCTCGAGCAGGAACAGCGCGACGGCCGCTTCAAGGACGATGCCGCCAAGGCTGGCCAGGCCAAGGGCCGCCAGGGCTACGTCAACCTGCACCGCTACACGCTGAAGAACCTGCCGCAGTGGTTCGAGAAGCAGGCCTATATCGCGCTGGGCAACGCCATGCTGGCCGCCAGCGCGCTGGGCGTGGACACGACCCCGATGGAAGGCCTCGACCCGGCCGCGCTGGACGCGGAACTGGGCCTGCACGAGAAGGGCCTGTCCAGCCTCGTCCTGCTGAGCTTCGGCTATCACGCCGACAGCGATTTCAACGCAAGCCTGCCGAAATCGCGTCTCACGCAGGAACAGGTGTTCACCTTCCTGTAAGAGCAATAACGGGGCTTGTGCCCCGTTGCTTATTCTTCCAGCCGACGGACCGCCTGCAGCACCGGCTGCAGCACCGCGGCGCCGAGGCGCGCGCTGCGGGCACCGTCCCAGCCGACCTGCGGGTCCGGGTCGTTGGCATTGTCCTTGAACGGCAGTTCCAGGGTTAGCGACAGGCAGCCGAACGCGTGCGTGACGTACGGCGAGCCCATCGTCAGCACCTCGTCCGTGTACGGCTCTTTCGGGTAGCCATGCACGTCCTGGAAGTCCGGGCTGGCGATCATGAAGGCGTCCGAGAATGCCTTCTGCGCGGCGGCCTGTTCGGCCGAGAAGGTCGGCAGGGCATCGCTGCCGGCGATGAAGACGTAGGGCAGGCCCTCGTCGCCATGCACGTCCAGGAACAGGTCGACGCCCGTCTCTTCCATCTTCTTGCGGACCAGGAACACTTCCGGGCTGCGCTCCAGCGACGGATTCAGCCACTCGCGGTTCAGGTTGGCGCCGGCCGCGTTCGTGCGCAAGTTGCCCCGTACGGACCCGTCCGGGTTCATGTTCGGCACGACGTAGAACACGGTTTCTTTCAGCAGCTGGCGGCCAAACGGGTGGGCCGGGTCGAGCAGGGCGTCGAGCATGCCTTCGACGAACCATTCCGCCATCGTCTCGCCCGGGTGCTGGCGTGCGATGACCCACACTTTCTTCTTGCTCGCCGCCTCGTCGCCGATGACGAGCATATTCAGGTCGCGGCCGTCGACGGTCGAGCCGAGGTCCAGCATGCGCACGTGTTCGGACAACTGGGCGCGGTCGAGCAGCTCCAGGTGGCGTTCCCACGAATACGGCTCGAAATAGGCGTAGTAGACGCTGTCCATCGCGGGCGTGTGCTCGATCGTGAGCACCTGGCCGTCGAAGCTGGTCGGCACGCGGAACCAGTTGACGCGATCGTAGCTGGCCATCGCGTGATAGTCTTCCCAGCCCTTCGGATACGCGGACTTGCCCGCGTTGAGCAGGCGGATCGTGCACGGCTGCGCCTGCGCGCCCTGCAGGCGGAAGTAGAACCACTGCGTGATGTCGGCGTGGGAGTCCTTGCGGATGTTCAGGTCGATGGCGTTCGCGCTCGTGGCGTTCACGATATCGATGGCGCCAGCGTCGAACTGGCTGCTGATCTTGATAGACATGGTGCGTCCTGTTGTTGTTGGGTGTCAGGCGGCATGATACCGCTTAAGGGATGATGCCAAAGGGTTTGTTACTGTTCTTGCTTGGCCTCATCGAGGGGGAGGGAACATGATGACTATCCATGTGGCGCGGCCGGAAATCACGACCATCGACCGGCGCGGCTTCTGGCTGCGCTGGCGCGACGAAGAGCTCTATGTGCCGTTCGCGCTGTTCCCCTGGTTCGAGCACGCCACCGTGGCGCAGTTGTGCCATATCCAGCCCCTGGGCGGGGAATGCCTGTACTGGCCGGGGCTCGACCTGGAACTGGCGCTGGACCGCATCCGTCATCCGATGGCGGCGGCGCAGTTTGCGCTGGATTGCTGATCAGCCCAGCCCGCCGAACCGTTCGGCCAGCCCCGCATCCGCCGCCGGCGCGGCCGCATCCTCGCGCCGCAGCACGTCCATCAGATGCCGTTCGGCCGGTGCCCACACGAGGCGGTAGATCGCCTGCGCCAGCGTATACGCCTCCGACCCCGGCCACGGTTGTGGCAGCAGCGCGAGCGGCAGCATCGGATCGTGCAACTGGACACGGCGGTACGCATGGATCAGCAGGGTGCGCATGGTGAAGGCGAGTTGCGGATCCGGCGCTGGTTCGTTGCGCAGCACGTCGAGCAGCGGCGTGAACTGATCGATGAAACGGCGGTAGCCCGCCACGACGGCGGACAAATTCCACCCTTCGCGCACCAGCTCCGCCAGCGGCCGCGCGCCGACGCCCGGCAGTTCCGTCGCGGCGCAGACGAAGATCTTGCCGCCGCCCTCCACGCGCCGCAGCACCTCCGCCACGCCGTCCGGGTCGGCCGCAGGATGCGCCAGCAGGCCCGGCGCCAGCATGGCGAAGCCTTCCCATTCGAGTTCCTTGCGCACGGCCGCGCGCAGGGCGGTGTCGATGCTGCCGTTGGGCGCGAGCAGCAGGGTCCAGCGGCCGTCCCAGTCGATGCCGGGCGGCGCGTAGATACGGCGGTTGGCGCGCGCGAAGCGGGGCGCGGCGTCGGGCTGCAGCGCATAGCTGCTGCGCCGGCCTTCACGATTCGCGACGAGCCAGCCTTCCTGCACGAGCCGGAACACGCTCGTGCGCACGAGCCGGTCCGTGACGCCGAGCGGCGCCACCAGCTCGATCAGGCTGCCCAGCCACAGGCTGCCGCCATGCGGCGCGATGGCGTCGCCGAAGATCGTCATCACGAGGGATTTGGAACGCGGCGGGTCGGTGCCGAGGAAGTGGGCGATCCACTGATGGCTGCTGGATTCGGTCATGACGGCGATTTTACCCGGTCTCAATATGATTCAAAATTTCGCTATACATCGCTATTCTTGTATCGTATTATGAATCGACACAGAACCCAGGGAGACCAGCCATGTATGCCCAGATGGTTGAAACCGGCCTGAAACAGGTCCAGACCCGCGCCGACATGAGCGAGGAAGAGCAGGCGTTCCAGGCGCGCATCGACGCCGGCGTGAAGATCGAAGCCAAGGACTGGATGCCCGAGGCGTACCGCAAGACGCTGATCCGCCAGATTTCCCAGCACGCGCATTCCGAGATCGTCGGCCAGCTGCCGGAGGGTAATTGGGTGACGCGCGCGCCCACGCTGAAGCGCAAATCGATTTTGCTGGCGAAGATCCAGGACGAGGCCGGCCACGGGCTGTACCTGTACAGCGCGGCCGAGACGCTGGGCGTGTCGCGCGACGAACTGCTGGCCGCGCTGCACTCGGGCAAGGCCAAGTACTCGAGCATCTTCAATTACCCGACCCTGACCTGGGCCGACATCGGCGCCATCGGCTGGCTGGTGGACGGCTCCGCGATCATCAACCAGATTCCGCTGTGCCGCTGCTCGTACGGTCCGTATGCCCGCGCGATGATCCGCGTGTGCAAGGAAGAGTCGTTCCACGCGCGCCAGGGCTACGACATCATGATGAAGCTTGCGCAGGGCACCCCCGAGCAGAAGGCGATGGCGCAGGATGCCCTCGACCGCTGGTGGTGGCCTTCCCTGATGATGTTCGGCCCGTCCGACGCGGAATCCGTCAACAGTGCCCAGTCGACCGCCTGGCGCATCAAGCTGTTCTCGAACGACGAGCTGCGCCAGCGCATGGTCGACCAGACCGTGCCCCAGGCCGAATTCCTCGGCCTCACCATTCCCGATCCGGACCTCAAATGGAACGAGGAGCGGGGCCATTACGATTTCGGCGAGATCGACTGGGAAGAGTTTTATAACGTCCTCAAGGGCAACGGGCCGTGCAACAAGGACCGGCTGCGTACGCGCGTGAAGGCGTACGAGGATGGCGCATGGTTCCGCGAGGCGCTCGTCGCGCACGCGGACAAGCAGGCCGCAAAGAAGGCCGCCGCATAACAATTCACCTCCGTCATTCCCGCGCACGCGGGAATCCATACTGAGCATCCGAAGCCGATTCAGCATGGATCCCCGCTTCCGCGGGGACGACGGCTCTAATGGAGACAGCAATGAGCAAGGAATGGCCCCTGTGGGAAGTCTTCATCCGTAGCCAGCACGGCCTCGCCCACAAGCACGTGGGCAGCCTGCACGCGCCGGATGCCGAGATGGCGATCAACAATGCGCGCGACGTCTACACGCGCCGCAACGAAGGCGTGTCGATCTGGGTGGTGAAGGCCGCCGACATCGTCGCGTCCAGTCCGGCCGACAAGGACGCGCTGTTCGAGCCGTCGAACAGCAAGGTCTACCGCCACCCGACGTTCTTCCCGATGCCGGAAGACGTCAAGAACCTGTGAGCGGCGTCATGGACGCGAACAAGTTCGAATACCTCCTGCGCCAGGGCGACAATGCCTTGATCCTGTCGCAGCAGTTGTCGCAGCTGTGCGGCAAGGGCCCGGCGCTGGAAGAAGACATGGCGCTGACCAACGTCGCCCTCGACCTGCTGGGCCAGACCCGCATGTGGCTCACGTATGCGGGCGAGATCGAAGGCCACGGCCGCGACGAGGACCGCCTCGCCTACCTGCGCGACACCCGCGACTTCCGCAACTGCCTGCTCGTCGAACAGCCGAACGGCGACTACGCGCAGACGCTGACGCGCCAGTTCCTGTTCGATACGTGGCACTACTTCCTGATGCGCGGCCTGTTGTCGTCCAGCGACCGCCGCATCGGAGAGATCGCGGAAAAATCGATCAAGGAAGTGACGTATCACCTGCGCCGCAGCGGCGACCTCGTCGTGCGCCTGGGCGACGGCACGGATGTCAGCCACCGCAAGATGCAGGACGCGCTCGACGAACTATGGACCTACGCCGGCGAGATGTTCATCTACGACGACGTCGACCTGGCGATGGTCGCGCAGGGCGTGGCTCCGGCCGCGGAGCCGCTGCGCGATGCATTCCTGGCCCACGTGGCCGAGGTGCTGATTGAGGCGACGCTGACGATGCCGCCCGTGGATGCCTATGTCCAGCGCGGCGGCAAGCAGGGCCGGCACACGGAGCGCTTCGGCTACATCCTCGCCGAGATGCAGTTCCTGCAGCGCGCCTATCCGGGCGTGGAATGGTGATGACCGCGGCCGCGTCACCGATCACGGCCGACCGGGTCTGGTCCTGGCTGGGCGAGGTCCCGGATCCGGAGATTCCCGTGATCTCCGTCGTGGACCTGGGCATCGTGCGCGATGTGGCGGTGGCCGACGACGGCGAATGCGTCGTCACGATCACCCCGACGTATTCCGGCTGCCCCGCGATGGAAGTCATCGCCGAGGACATCGGCAAGGCCTTGCGTGCACGCGGCGTGGACCGCCTGCGCATCGTCACCCGGTTGTCGCCCGCATGGACGACGGACTGGATGAGCGATGCCGGCAAGGCCGCGCTGAAGGGCTACGGCATCGCGCCGCCGGTGCAGCAGGTGATCGACATCAGCGGCCTGGCGCGCGGCGTGAAGCGCCATGCGATCCAGCAGCCCGACGTGGCCTGCCCGCACTGCGGCTCGATGCACACCCGTCTCACCAGCCAGTTCGGCTCGACCCCATGCAAGGCGCTGTACCAGTGCCTCGATTGCCGCGAGCCGTTCGACTACTTCAAATGCCATTGAGGCCCACATGAGCAAGTTCTACCCATTGACCGTGGTGCACGTGAAGCACGAGACGCGCGACGCGATCGCCGTCACGTTCGACGTCCCGCCGCCGCTGCGCGAGGCCTTCCGTTACCGCCAGGGCCAGCATCTGACAGTGCGCGCGATGATCGACGGCGAGGACGTGCGCCGCTCCTATTCGATCTGCTCGGCCGTGCAGGACGACAAGCTGCGCGTCGCCATCAAGCGCGTGCAAGGCGGCCTGTTCTCGACCTGGGCCAACGAGTGCATCCGGCCCGGCGTCACGCTCGACGTGATGCCGCCGGAAGGCCGCTTCAACCTGCCGCTGGAACCCGAGAGCCGCCGCCACTACCTGGCCTTCGCGGCCGGCAGCGGCATTACGCCGATCCTTTCCATCGTCAAGACGACCCTGATCGCCGAGCCGCACAGCCGCTTCACCGTGTTGTACGGGAACCGCGCGTCGTCGTCCGTGATCTTCCGCGACGAGCTGGCCGAGCTGAAGGACCAATACCTGGAACGCCTGAACCTCGTCTACGTGATGAGCCGCGAGCAGCAGGACATCGAGCTGTTCAACGGCCGCATCACGCAGGACAAATGCCGCCAGCTGTTCCAGCGCTGGCTGCGCGTGGAAGACGTCGACTACGCGTTCGTCTGCGGTCCGGAAGACATGATGCATGGCGTGTCCGCCGCGCTGCAGGAAGCGGGCATGCCGAAGGAGCGCATCCGCATCGAGCTGTTCGCCGCCGTCGCCGCGCAAGAGCCGCGCAAGCCGCGCCGCCAGGCCGCCGGCGAGACGCAGCACCACACGGAAGTGACCGTGATCATGGACGGCAACCATGTCAGTTTCACGATGGACCGCGACAAGGAATCGCTCCTCGACGCCGGCCTGCGCGCAGGCATCGACATGCGCTACTCGTGCAAGGGCGGCGTGTGCTCGACGTGCCGCTGCAAGGTGCGCGAGGGGCAGGTCGACATGGACGTCAACTACGCGCTGGAAGACTACGAGGTCGCGCGCGGCTTCGTGCTGAGCTGCCAGAGCTTCCCGGTGACGGACAAGGTCGTCGTCGATTTCGACGTCGTGGAATAAAAACGAGGAGACACGCATGACCTACGAATCCATCCTGTTCACGATCGACGCCGGCATCGCGACACTGACCCTGAACCGCCCCGAGCGCCTCAACAGCTTCACACAGGCGATGCACCTGGAGGTGCGTGACGCGTTGAAGCGCGTGGAGGAAGACAAGACCGTGCGCGTGCTGCTGCTGACGGGGGCCGGCCGTGGCTTCTGCGCCGGCCAGGACCTGAACGACCGCGCCGTGGAGCCGGGCGCGCCGGGCGTCGACCTGGGCGAATCCGTCGAAAAATTCTATGCCCCGCTCGTGCTCACGCTGAAAAGCCTGCCGCTGCCCGTGATCTGCGCCGTCAACGGCGTGGCCGCCGGCGCCGGCGCCAACCTGGCGCTCGCGTGCGACATCGTGCTGGCGGCACAGTCGGCATCGTTCATCGAAGCGTTCTGCAAATTGGGCCTGATCCCGGACACGGGCGGCACGTGGGCCTTGCCCCGGCTGCTCGGTCCCGCGCGTGCCATGGGTCTCGCCCTGCTGGGCGACAAGCTGCCGGCCGAGAAGGCCGAACAATGGGGCCTGATCTGGCGCTGCGTACCGGACGAGTCGCTGATGGACGAAGCGCTGGCACTGGCCCGCCACTTCGCCACGGCGCCGACGAAGGGTCTCGCATTCACGAAGCGGGCGATGCTGGAAAGCTGGGGCAATACGCTGGAACAGCAGCTGCAACTGGAAGCGGAGATGATGCGCGAACTGGGCTACAGCCATGATTACCGGGAAGGCGTCGCCGCGTTCATCGCCAAGCGCCAGCCCGCGTTCAAGGGGGAGTAAGCATGGCCCAGGCATTGGAGAAAAACAGCGTCGTCGCCGTCGTCGGAAGCGGCGCGATGGGCTCCGGCATCGCCCAGGTGGCGGCCGTCGCCGGGCACACCGTGCGGCTGTTCGATACGCGCCCGGAGGCCGTCGAAAAGGCCATCGCCGGGATCGGCAAGGCGCTCGCGCGGCTCGTCGAAAAAGGCCGCATGGGCGCGGCGGAAGCGGATCTCGCGCGCGAGCGCATCCACGCGACGCGCTCGCTCGATGAAGCGAAGGATGCCGCGCTGGTGGTCGAAGCCATCGTGGAGGACCTCGACGCCAAGCGTGCGCTGTTCGCCGACCTGGAAGGCATCGTCGGGCCGGACTGCATCCTCGCCACGAACACGTCGTCGATTTCCGTCACCGCGATCGGTGCGACATTGAAGCGCCCCGAACGCCTCGTCGGCATGCACTTCTTCAATCCCGTACCGCTGATGGCGCTCGTGGAAGTGATCTCCGGCGTGGCCACCGACAAGGCCGTCGCCGACACGGTCTATGCGACGGCCGCGGCCTGGGGCAAGAACCCTGTGCACGCGAAGTCCACGCCGGGCTTCATCGTCAACCGCGTGGCGCGCCCTTATTATGCGGAGGCGCTGCGCCTGCTGCTGGAACGGGCTGCCGATCCGGCCACGATCGATGCCGTGATGCGCGACTGCGGCGGGTTCCGCATGGGCCCCTTCGAGCTGATGGACCTGATCGGCCACGACGTCAATTATTCGGTCACGCAATCCGTGTTCAACGCCTATTACGGCGACCCGCGCTTCGCGCCGTCCGTCGTGCAGCAGGAGCTGGTGAATGCCGGTTTCCTGGGGCGCAAGACGGGCCGCGGCTTCTACCGCTACGGCGATGATGTGGCGCCGCCGCAGGCGCAGGCGGAGCCCGCGCAGCAAGGGGCCGAACACGCAACGCTTGGCGGCGCCGATCCGGTGACCCAAGCCCTGAAAGAGCGCCTGCACGTGGCCGAGGGCCCCGCCACGATCTTCCTGACCGACGGCCGCAGCGCCACGCAGCGTGCAGCGGATGAAGGCCGCCCGGACACGATCCTGTTCGACCTGCTGCTCGACCCGGCCAAGGCCACGCGCATCGCGCTGGCCAGCGCGGACCAGTGCAGCGCCGTCGCGTGGAACGCCGCCGTCGGCCTGTTCCAGCAGGCCGGCTTCACGGTGACGCGCCTCGACGACGTGCCGGGCATGGCCGTGATGCGCACCGTCGTCATGCTGGCCAACGAAGCGCTCGATGCCGTCAACCAGGGCGTGTGCTCGGCGGCGGCCGTCGACATCGCGATGCAGAAGGGCGTGAACTACCCGCGCGGTCCGCTGGCGTGGGCCGATGCGATCGGCCTGCGTCATGTGTTCACCGTGCTGGCCAACCTTGGTGCGACGTATGGCGAGGACCGCTACCGCGTGTCGCCGCTGCTGCGCCGCAAGCTCGCCGCCAATCCCGCCGGAGCCCGCATCCATGCCCAATGATCCGCAAGCGCTGGCCGAACTGGCCGGCAAGACGATGTATGAACGCGATGCGGCCAGCCAGGCGCTGGGCATGACGCTCGACGCCATCCGCCCCGGCTACGCGCGCATGCGCATGCGGGTGCGCGAGGACATGCTGAACGGCCACGGCACCTGCCACGGCGGCTACATCTTCATGCTGGCCGACAGCGCGTTCGCCTTCGCCTGTAATTCGCACAATTTGAATACCGTGGGTGCCGGCTGCACGATCGACTACCTCGCGCCGGGCCGCGCGGGCGACGTGCTCGTGGCCGAAGCGGTCGAGCAGGCGCTGGCCGGCAAGACGGGGGTCTACGACGTCGTCGTGACGGACCAGGACGGGCGCAAGGTCGCGCTGTTCCGCGGGAAGTCGCATCGCGTCGCGGGCCACGTCGTCGAACTATAAACGGAGGAGACAACGATGGTGCAACGCATTCCGCAACCGGGCGAGCTGGATCCGATCGAGCGCGCCAGCCGCGCCGAACTGCAGGCCCTGCAACTGGAACGGCTGAAGTGGAGCCTGAGGCACGCCTACGACAACGTGCCGCACTACCGCCGCGCGTTCGACGAGGCGGGCGTGCATCCGGACGACCTGAAAACGCTGGCCGACCTGGCGAAATTCCCGTTCACGGACAAGAAGACGCTGCGCGACAATTATCCGTTCGGCCTGTTCGCCGTGCCGCGCGAGCAGGTCGTGCGCGTGCACGCGTCGTCCGGCACGACGGGCAAGCCGACCGTCGTCGGCTACACGCAGCGTGACATCGACACTTGGGCCGGCGTCGTGGCCCGCTCGATCCGCGCGGCGGGCGGGCGGCCTGGCGACATGGTGCACATCGCCTACGGCTATGGCCTGTTCACGGGCGGCCTCGGTGCCCACTACGGCGCCGAGCGTCTCGGCTGCACGGTCGTGCCGATGTCGGGCGGGCAGACGGAAAAGCAGGTCCAGCTGATCCAGGACTTCAAGCCTTCGATCATCATGGTGACGCCGTCGTACATGCTGAACATCGTCGAGGAATTCAGGCGCCAGGGCCTCGATCCGGCCGCGTCGTCGCTCAAGGTCGGCATTTTCGGCGCCGAGCCGTGGACGGACGCCATGCGCCGCGAGATCGAGGAACGCGCCGGCATCGACGCCGTCGACATCTATGGCCTGTCGGAAGTGATGGGCCCCGGCGTCGCCGGCGAATGCATCGAAAGCAAGGACGGCCCCGTGATCTGGGAGGATCACTTCTACCCCGAGATCATCGACCCGGACACGGGCGAGGTGCTGCCGGACGGGAAAGAGGGCGAGCTCGTGTTCACGTCGCTGACGAAGGAAGCGCTGCCGATCATCCGTTACCGCACGCGCGATCTCACGAAACTGCTGCCGCCCACGGCACGCTCGATGCGCCGCATGGGCCGCATCAACGGCCGTTCGGACGACATGCTGATCATCCGCGGCGTGAACGTGTTCCCCAGCCAGGTCGAGGAACAGATCCTGCAGATGCCGGCGCTGGCGCCGCACTACCAGCTCGTCGTCACGCGCGACGGCCACCTCGACGCGCTGGCCGTCCATTGCGAGCTGCGCGAAGAGGGTGCCGACAGCGTGGATGCGCTGGCCCGCGAGCTGCAGCACCGCATCAAGACGTATATCGGCGTGACGACGACCGTCACCCTGCTGCCCGCGCAAGGCATCGAACGCTCGCTGACGGGCAAGGCGCGCCGCGTGGTCGACAAGCGGCCCAAGAACAACTGAGGAGATTCCAATGACCGATGCATTCATCGTCGACGCCATCCGCACCCCGTTCGGCCGCTTCGGCGGCGCCCTGTCCGGCATGCGTGCGGACGACCTGGCCGCGCTGCCGATCGCCGCGCTCATCGCCCGCAATCCAGGTGTGGACTGGGCGCGGGTCGACGACGTCCTGTACGGCTGCGCGAACGGCGCCGGGGAGGACAACCGCAATGTCGCGCGCATGGCCGCGCTGCTCGCGGGCCTGCCGCCGTCTGTGCCGGGTTCCACGATCAACCGCCTGTGCGGCTCCAGCCTGGATGCCGTCGGCAGCGCCGCGCGCGCCATCCGCGCGGGCGAGGCGAACCTGGTCATTGCCGGTGGCGTCGAGAGCATGACGCGCGCGCCGTTCGTGATGGCCAAGGCGGACAGCGCGTTTTCGCGCACGACGAAGATCGAGGACACGACGATCGGCTGGCGCTTCGTGAACCCGAAGATGAAGGCGCAATACGGCATCGACTCGATGCCGGAGACGGCGGAAAACGTGGCGCGCGACTTCGGCATCGCGCGCGGCGACCAGGATGCGTTCGCGCTGCGCAGCCAGCAGCGCTGGGCGGCGGCACAGGCGGCCGGCGTGTTCAAGGACGAGATCTTGCCCGTGACCTTGCATGACAAGAAAGGTAATGCGCGTGTATTCGACACGGACGAGCACCCGCGCCCGGAAACGACCCTGGAATCGCTGGCCCGTCTGAAAGGCGTCGTGACGCCGGACGGCACGGTCACGGCGGGCAACGCGTCCGGCGTCAACGACGGCGCCTGTGCGGTGCTGGTGGCATCCGGTGCGGCTATCGATAAATTCGGGCTGACGCCGCGTGCCCGCATCGTCGGCATGACGACGGTGGGCCTGGCGCCGCGCATCATGGGCTTCGGCCCCGCGCCCGCGACGAAGAAACTGTTGGCCATGACGGGCCTGAGCATCGGCCAGATGGATGTGATCGAACTGAACGAAGCGTTCGCGTCGCAGGGCCTGGCCGTGCTGCGCGACCTGGGGCTGCCGGACGACGCCGAGCACGTGAATCCGAACGGCGGCGCGATCGCCATCGGCCATCCGCTGGGCGCATCGGGCGCGCGGCTCGTGACGGCGGCCGTCAATCAGTTGCATCGCACGGGTGGCCGCTATGCGCTGTGCACGATGTGCATTGGCGTCGGTCAAGGCATCGCAATGATCGTGGAACGCGTGTAAGGAAGAGAGAACGTCATGGTGAAAGTCTATGAAATCGACGGACTGCGTCCCGTCGTGCACCCGACCGCGTACGTGCACCCGACGGCGGTGCTGATCGGCGACGTGATCGTCGGTCCGCGCTGCTATGTCGGGCCGCTGGCGTCGCTGCGCGGCGACTTCGGGCGGCTGATCCTGGAAGAGGGCGCGAACGTGCAGGACACGTGCGTGATGCATGGCTTTCCGGAAGACGACACGGTCGTCGAAGTGGACGGCCACATCGGCCACGGCGCCGTGCTGCACGGCTGCCGCGTGGGAAGGAACGCGATGGTCGGGATGAATGCGGTCGTGATGGACAAGGCCGTCGTCGGCGCGGAATCCATCGTGGGCGCGGCGGCGTTCGTGAAGGCGGGCATGGTGATCCCGCCGCGCAGCCTCGTGCTGGGCGCGCCGGCGAAGATCGTGCGGGCCGTGTCGGACGAAGAGATCGCGTGGAAGAGCTATGGCACGCGGCAGTACCACGACCTGAACGTCAGGTCGACGAAGACGATGCGCGAAGTCGAGGCGTACACGGAGGCGGAACCGGACCGGCCGCGCATCGTGTTCGACGAGCCGCACAAGCCAAAGACATAAGGAGACGAGGATGCACACCCCAACCACCCTGCAAAGCCTGATCGCCGGCCGCTGGCTCGGCACCGAAGCGCACCAGCCGCTGCACAGCGCCCTGGACAACCAGCTGATCTACCACACGCACGCCGACAGTATCGACTTCGGCGAAGCCGTCACGTATGCCCGCAAGACGGGCGTGCAGGCGCTGATGCAGATGGACTTCCAGAAGCGCGCCCAGCGCCTGAAAGCCCTGGCGGCTTACCTGATGGAGCGGAAGGAAGAACTGTACGAGGTCTCGCACCTGACGGGTGCCACGCGGCCGGACAGCTGGGTGGACGTCGAGGGCGGCATCGGCACGCTGTTCGCGTATGCCGGCATCGGCGGGCGCGAGCTGCCGTCGTCGAACGTGCTGCACGAAGGGCCGGCCATGGCGCTCGGCAAGCGGGGCGGCTTCGCGGGCACGCACATCCTCGTGCCGCGTGGCGGCGTCGCCGTCCACATCAACGCTTTCAATTTCCCGATCTGGGGCCTGCTGGAGAAATTCGCGCCGAGCTTCCTCGCCGCGATGCCCTGCATCGCCAAGCCGGCCACCGCCACCAGCTATCTCACGCATGCGGTGGTCAAGATGATGATGGAGTCGGAACTGCTGCCGGAGGGCTGCCTGCAGCTCGTCATCGGCTCGACGGGCGACCTGCTGGACCGCCTGAGCGGCTTCGATGCCGTGACGTTCACCGGGTCCGCCGACACGGCTGCCAAGCTGCGCGGCAACGCGAACCTGATCCGCGAATCCGTGCCGTTCACGGCGGAGGCCGATTCGCTGAACGCCGCCATCCTCGCGCCGGACGTCACGCCCGATGACGAGGAAATGGACCTGTTCGTCAAGGAAGTGGCGCGCGAGATGACGGGCAAGGCGGGCCAGAAGTGCACGGCGATCCGCCGTGTGATCGTGCCCGAACACCTGGCGGACGTCGTCGGCGAGCGCCTGCGCGCGCGCCTCGCGAAGATCGTCGTCGGCAATCCGAAGGTCGAGGGCGTGCGCATGGGGGCATTGGCGTCGCTGGACCAGCAGCGCGACGTCAGCGAGCGCGTCGAGATGCTTGCGCGCGGCAACGAGGTGCTGTTCAGCGCCCGCGACGGTTTCAATCCCGTCGGCGAAGGCGTTGCTGCCGGCGCGTTCTTCGCGCCCACCTTGCTGCTGTGCCGCAACGGCATGACCAACGACGCCGTGCACGACATCGAGGCGTTCGGCCCCGTCAGCACGATGATGACCTACCGCGACATCGACGAAGCGCTGGCGCTGGCCGCGCGCGGCAAGGGCAGCCTCGTGACCACGCTGGTGACGAAGGACCCGGCCATCGCGGCGCATGCGGTGCCCGTCGCGGCGGCGTCGCACGGCCGCGTGCACATCCTCGACCGCGTCGCGGCCGTGGACTCGACGGGCCACGGCTCGCCGTTGCCGATGCTCAAGCATGGCGGCCCGGGCCGCGCCGGCGGTGGCGAGGAACTCGGCGGTATCCGCGCGGTCAAACATTTCCTGCAGCGGGCGGCGGTGCAAGGTTCACCGACGATGCTGGCGGCCGTCACGGGCGAATACGTGCGCGGCGCGGCCGTCAAGGAATCGGAGGTGCACCCGTTCCGGCGCTATTTCGAAGACCTGGAGATCGGCCACTCGCTGCTGACGCACCGCCGGACGGTCAGCGAGGCGGACATCGTCAACTTCGGCGGCGTCTCGGGCGATTATTTCTACATGCACTTCGACGAGATCGCGGCCAAGGACACGCAGTTCGGCAAGCGCATCGCGCACGGCTACTTCGTGCTGTCGGCGGCGGCGGGCCTGTTCGTGTCGCCGGCGCCGGGCCCCGTGCTGGCGAACTATGGCCTGGACAACCTGCGCTTCGTGGCGCCGGTGGCGATCGGCGACACGATCCGCGCGCGCCTCACCTGCAAGCGCAAGGTCGACCGCAACCGCACGGACGACCAGGGGCGCGGGCAGGGCGTGGTGGCGTGGGACGTGCAGGTGACGAATCAGAACGACGAACTCGTCGCAAGTTACGATATCCTGACGCTGGTGCAAAAACGCGGCTGAGGAAGGGCCAAGGCCGCGCGCAAACCTGATAAGGAGTTGTCCATGTCGCGGCTAGACCTGAGCAGTATTCCCGTGCTGACCGGTACCGGGTATCCCGATCCCTTTGCCGAAGCCGTCAACGGCCGCAGCAAGCAGGCGCTGGGCGATGCCGGCGGCCTGACGCAGTTTGGCGTCAACCTCGTCGAGCTGTTGCCCGGCGCCGCCTCGTCGCAGCGCCACTGGCACAGCCACGAGGACGAATTCGTGATGGTCGTCTCTGGCGAGCTGACGCTCGTCACGGACGAAGGCGAGACCCTGATGCGCGCGGGCGATTGCGCCGCCTTCCCGGCCGGGCGGCCGAACGGCCACCAGCTCATCAACCGGGGTTGGGGCAATGCGCTGTTCCTGTGCGTGGGCTCGCGCATTCCGGAGGACCGGGCCGAGTATCCGGACATCGACCTCATGTACGACGGCAAGACCGACAGCTATTCCCACCGCGATGGCACGCCGTATCCCAAGCGTGACACGCGCAAATCGGCCATGCCGGCTGCGGCGCAAGGCGCAGCCATCGAAACGGACGAAAAGACGCTGGACCCGCGGGTGTTCCGGGCCGACCACGGGGAGCAGGCCGGCATTGCGCCGGACGAGCCCCGCTAGCGGCGCCTGTCGCCGTTACGCCCGGCGCTGTACGCGCAGCAGGCCGTCGGACGTCGTCACGGCGCGCAGGTCCGCATAGTCGAGGACCGCGGTGACATCCGTGTCGAGCGGATGCGCGTGGGTGACCGTCACGACGATGCTGTCCATGCCGGCGGCGGCGGCCGAACGCAGGCCGGCCAGCGTGTCCTCGAACACGAGGCAGTCTTCCGGTTTCACGCCCAGCTTGCGCGCGCCCAGCAGGAAAGGATCGGGCGCGGGCTTGCCCCGTTCGACGTCCTCGGCGGCCACCAGCACGGCCGGCCTGCCGCTGCCGGCCGCGGCGATGCGCGC
>NZ_JBKYMO010000033.1:0-23901 GCF_047302915.1 Massilia sp. CT11-108
GCCACGCGCGCGACGTGGCGCGCGAAGTCCGTGCCTGCGTGTTCGATGTCGTGCAGGCGGAACATGTCGACGCGCGCCGTCAGCTGGGCCAGCGCGTCCGTCAGCGGTGCGCTGATCAGGTCCAGCGTGACGCCCGGCTCCGCCTGCAGCATGCGGTGGAAGCCCGGCATCAGGTGGTCGCACAGGGCGATGATGTGAAGATTGGGAGAACGGTGCGGATCGGTGCGCCAGACGTCAGTCAGGACGCGGACCGCGGCGCCGTCGCCGTAATGCGAATCGAAGACGGTATAGCGGGCCCGGGTGCACCAGCAGGCACGGTAGTCCATGACATCACCTCCGGCGGCGGCACAGGCAGGCACGGTCGTGATCGTCGACCATGCCGATGCCCTGCATGTAGGCATACACGATGGTCGAGCCGACGAACTTGAAGCTCCGCCTGGCCAGGTCTTTCGAGATGCGGTCGGACAGCTCGGTACGGGCCGGCCGCGCGCCGTCTGGCCAGTCGTTGACGATGGGCTTGCCATCCACGAAGGCCCACAGGTAGTCGTCGAGGGTCAAGCCCTGTTCGCGCAGGCGCAGGTACGCTTTCGCATTGTTGATGGCGGCCGCGACCTTCAGGCGGTTGCGCACGATGCCGGGATTCGCGAGCAGTTCCGCGACCTTGGCATCGTCGTAGTTCGCGATCTTGTCCGCGTCCCAGCCGTCGAAGGCGAGGCGGTAGTTGTCGCGTTTGTTCAGGATCGTTTCCCACGACAGCCCGGCCTGCGCGCCTTCGAGGTTGAGCATTTCGAACAGCGTCGTCTCGTCGTGGCAGGGTACGCCCCACTCGTGGTCGTGATAAGCGATGTAGCGTGGGTTGGCCATGTTGGCCCAGGTGCAGCGGGTGTCGTTCATACATCAAGTATAAACCCGCGGCGCCGATTTTCATTGTCGGCATAGTAATTTGATTTACACTTGCGCCCATGAACCAACCGACGCAGCTAGGCAGATACCGGATCGTGCGCGTGCTCGGACGCGGCGCCATGGGCGAGGTCTATGAAGGCCTCGATCCGCGCCTGGACCGCAGCGTCGCGATCAAGGTCATCTCCACCGCCTGCGATGCCGATCCGGAGCTGCACGCGTCGTATTCGGCCCGCTTCATCCGCGAGGCGCAGGCCGTCGCGCGGCTGAACCATCCGCATATCGTCGGCCTGTACGACTTCGGCGAGGAAGACGGCGTCGCCTACATGGTGATGGAACTGGTGCGCGGCGAAGAACTGGCGGCCTACTTCGACATGACCCAGGACTTCCACCTCGAGTTCACGCTCGAGGATGCCGTGCGCATGACGTGCGAGCTGCTCGACGCCCTGGGCTACGCGCACCGCAACGGCGTGATCCACCGCGACATCAAGCCGGCCAACGTGATGCTGAGCCACGACCTCTCCGTGAAACTGACGGACTTCGGCGTCGCCCACATGGCCGCCCTGAACGCGGCGGTACAGGATGCCGACGGCGCGGAGATGGTCGGCACGCCCAGTTTCATGGCGCCCGAACAGATCACGGGCCAGGCCGTCGGCCCGCAGTCGGACATCTTCGCCGTCGGGATCATCCTGTACCAGTTTCTCACCAACGAGCGGCCGTTCCGCGGCGCCGGCATGTTCGCCGTGCAGCAGAAGATCCTGCACGACCACCCCGTCCCGCCGACCCTGCTGAATCCCCTGCTCGGCCCGGCCTTCGACCGCGTCCTGATGCGCGCCCTCGCCAAGCGCCCGGAACATCGCTACCCCAGCGCCGAAGCGTTCCGCGACGATCTGCGGCGCGCGCTCGACGGCGACACGCTCGCATCACCGCTGTTTCCCGACCTGTGGCGTCCGCTGGACACGGTCACGCCCCGCTCCCCGGCCGATGTCGTGCGCCATGTGCCGGACGATGCGGATGCGACCCGTGTCGAAGACGCCGACGCGACGCGTCTCGCGCCCATAACCCGGCCATGACAGGAAAATGAGCGACGCGACCATCGTGGCGAACGGCGACTTCTTCCGCCGCCTGCAGCAGCTCACGACGCGCATCCACGCCACGCGCAACGTCGACGAGATCATGCTCGACCTGTCCGAGGGCATCTGCACGCTGTTCGGCGCGGACCGCCTGACGATCTACACGGTCGGCGAGGACAAGGCGAGCCTCGTCTCCAAGATCAAGACGGGGATGGCGTCGTTCCGCCAGCTGCGCCTGCCGATCTCCGCGCAGAGCGTGGCCGGCTACGCCGCGCTGGCGCGCCGGCTGCTCAACCTGAACGACGTCTACGATGCCGCCGAACTGCAGCGCTACGCGGCCGACCTGCGCTTCCAGCAGGGCGTCGACCGGCGCACGGGCTACCGCACGACGCAGATGCTGGTCGTCCCGATCATGCACGACAGCGAAGTCATCGGCGTCCTCCAGCTGATCAACAACCTGCGCGGCGGCCCGTTCGACAGCACGGTCGTCGAAGGCGCGCGCTACCTGTGCGACACGCTCGCCATCGCATTCGCCCAGCGCCGGCAGGAAACCAGGCGCGAGCGCACGGGCTTCGTCGGCGCGCTGGGATCCCGCGCGCTGGGACGCGAGCAGGTCGAGCAGGCGGTGGCACAAGCGCGCGCGCAGGGCCGCGACGTCGAGGACGTGCTGCTCGACGACTTCAAGGTGAAACTGCCCGTCGTCGGGCGCGCCC
The DNA here is from genome assembly GCF_047302915.1 of Massilia sp. CT11-108. Classification (NCBI taxonomy): domain Bacteria; kingdom Pseudomonadati; phylum Pseudomonadota; class Betaproteobacteria; order Burkholderiales; family Oxalobacteraceae; genus Massilia; species Massilia sp. CT11-108. The sequence continues at coordinate 2,687 of NZ_JBKYMO010000033.1, forward strand.
TCGCGGACCATTTCGCCGTGCCCTATCTCGCCTTCCACCCGGGGCGGCGCGTGCCGGCGGAACTCCTCGACGGCATGGACCGCGCGGCCGCCGAAGTGCGCCAGTGGCTGCCGGTGGAGCGCAACGAGCATGCGCTGTACGTCGTCTGCATCGACCCGGACAAAGTCAGGGCGGACAATGCCGTCGCCACGCTGTTCCCGCAGTCGCGCCCCGTGTTCTGCGTGACGACGCGGCGCGATTTCGCGGCGCTGCTCGACCAGTACTTCGGCCCGGCCGCGGCACCCGCGGCGCTGCCGCCCGAACGCGCGGACAGGCTGCTGGATACCGTCGCGGCACTCGTCGCGGGCAGCCACCGCGAGGGCCTGTCCGACCTGCGCATCGAGACGGCGCCGGGCGACAGGCCGGGCGAGATCCGCTTCACGGTCAGCGGCGTCCTGCGGCTGCCGTGAAAATCGCCAATCCTCCAGGGCAGCGTGCTAGCATGCCGCACCTGTATTGATATCCACCGCGTTCGATGAGCACCTGGAAGCAGCTAACCCCGAGCATCTACCACCGCCTCGCCTTCGGCAGCGCGTACGGACTGACCGACGTCGGTCTCGTACGCCAGTCCAACGAAGACAACTTCCTCATCGATCCCCTGCTCCGCCTGGTGGCCGTCGCAGATGGCATGGGCGGTCACGACGGCGGCGAAATCGCAGCCTGCCTGGCCCTGGAAACCGTGCGCGATGCGCTCGCGGCCGCCGACCCGAAAAAATCCTCGCCCGGCGATGCGGCCGACCCGGACGCGACCTGGCAGGACGAACACATGCCCGCCGTCGTGGCCGTGCACGAAGCCCTCGACGCCGCCAATGCGCGCGTGTACGGCGCGAATGTGCAAGGCGGCCGCGGCGAAGGCAGCGGCATGGGCACCACGCTGACGGGCTTCTGGCAAAGCCTGCCGGGCGGCCCGCTCGTCATCTTCCACGTCGGCGACAGCCGCCTGTACCGCTACCGCGACGGCGAACTGGCCGTGCTCACGCGCGACCAGACGATGTACCAGCAGGCGCTGGAAGCGGGCGTTTCCGGCGACTTCCCGCCGCGTAACCTGCTGCTGCAGGCGATCGGCCCGACGGCCGCCATCGCGCCCGACGTCAAGGCATGCACATCCCATCCCGGCGATTTATACCTGCTGTGCAGCGACGGCTTGTACGGCAACACGCCGCACGCCGCCATCGAGCAGGTGCTGGCCGGCGCGCATGCGCAGGCGCTGGAGCACTGCTGCGCCGAGCTGATCGCCCTCGCCAAGGCGCATGGCAGCCGCGACAACATCACGGCCGTGCTGGCACTCGTCGAGCGCTGAACGGCAAGTGTCGCTATTTACACTATGCAAATAGAATTTCTCTAGAATAATGTAGATTTGACACGAGGAAAGATGATACTCTGTAGGAGATCTCCTACTATCACTCTTCCAAACCTCGTATGGACTACCGCAGCGCCTACATTCGCCGAAGCAGAAAGGGGTCGCGTCTGAAACAGCGCCTGGCCGCTGTCGGCGTGCTGGGCGTGGTGGCGTGCGCCGCGCTGTACGCGTACGCGATGCACGAGTCCACGGCGCCGACGGTGTCCGCGCAGGCGCATGCGCCGGCCGCCGCCGCGACGCCGGTGCCGGCCGTGCTGCGCACCGCGGCCCAGGTGGAGACGAAGAAGACGCGCCGCGTCTATCCGTATTCGATCGTGCCCGGCGGCGTCCTCGACCGCAAGGAACTCACGCATGCCGTCGCCGTGGACCAGGTCGTGGCGGCGCATTACGCGGCGTTCGAGGCAAGCAAGACCACCGTCAGGACCGTCGACAAGCCGCGCGCCGTGTACGTCTCGTACCGCAAGGGCGACAAGGTGTTCTGGACGGCGAAGAAACTCCAGCTGGCCAAAGGCGAAACGCTGCTGTCCGACGGCCAGAACGAGATCCGCACGCGCTGCGGCAACCGCATTTCCGACGTGCCCCAGCTGCCCGTCGAAGCCAAAGGGCCGAGCGAGGAAGAACTCGATTCTTCCGTCGAAGAGGCCCAGCAGGACGAAGGCACCATGGAACAGGTCGGGTACGCGGCCGAGACCAATCCGGCTGGCCACGGCTATCAGTTGCAGACCTTCGGAAACGGCGAGACGGCGCAGACCGGCGGTACGGCGCCCACGCGCACCAGCTTCGGCCTGAACGGCATCCCGGGTGCCGGCATGGGCCCCATCTGGGACGGCGGCGCCTTGCCGGTATCGCTGGCCAAGGTGTCGAGCGATACTACGCCGACCGGCACCGACAGCGGCCCGGGCACCGGCACGCCGGGCAACGGCGGTTCCGGCGGTGGCAGCGATCCGGGCAAGACGGGCGGCACGACGCCGGACGGCACGACGGACGGAACGACGCCGGACGGAACATCGCCCGGCGCCGACGGCACGCAACCGACCACCGATCCCGGCACGAAAAGCCCGACGATCCCCGGCACGCTGCTGCCGACGGACCAGCCTGGCCAAACCAACGATCCCGGCAAAGACCCAGGCAAAAACCCGACCAAACCGCACGGCGACGTGCCGGAACCGGGCACGCTGTGGCTGGCCGGCGCCGGCGTGGCCGCGCTGCTGGCGGCGCGCCGCGCGAAGAAACGGTCGCGCGACTGAGCCGGTGTTCTAGTCTTCGATCACGGCACGCCCCGCGCGCCGCAATTCTTCCAGGTGGTCGAGCATCTGCCGGATCACCTCCGGCGGGTGCCCCTGCCAATCCGCCACCTCCCCGACGATCCTGAGCGGCGTCCGCGTGCGGTACGAGCGCGTGGGATTGCCGGGAAAGCGTTTATTCGTCAGGTTGGGATCGTCCTCGAACGTCCCCGTGGGTTCCACGATATAGACATGCCCCCGCCCCTCGGCGCCGCCGAGCGCCGTCGCCAGTTCGGCCCCCCAGATCGCGGCCTCCATCGATGCGCTGAAATACACGTTGTTGGAGACGCGGCCTTCCTCGAAATTGGAGGCGTGGCCCGGAATTAATACGTCGCCCGGCTGGAAACGGATTCTGGTGCCGTGGTAGAACGGGCCCGGGACGTTGTCGCAGGATTCGTGGGTAACGGGCGTCCAATCTTGATGATCCATACGGCCTCTTATTTCAACAACCTGATGTGCTTGACGAGGGCAATCCGCTCGCCGCCTTTGGGGCGATACGACTCGCCCGCGAGCATGTTACAGCGCCGCGCGTTGCTGGCCCATCTGCTGCGCGCAGGGCACGTCGGCTGCCGACGGCGACGAGCAAGCCAGTGCGGCAAGCAGAAACGGCAGGTTGTTTATCACGCGATTCATGCATGAAACCGGTAATGTCATTCTTCATCATGCTGAAAGGATGAAGTCACAGGTTCACGCTTGACCACTGAGATGACATTAGTATTGACGACGAATTACCACACCGGAGATACTGGACAACCCCCGAACAGTCCCGCAACCCGGGCTACCCTGCGCCGTGGGCAACGGCTGAGAACTCCCATGACGCTCGCGCTCTACGGTCATCCCTTCTCGTCGTACACGCAAAAAGTGCTCGTCGCGCTGTACGAGAACGACACGCCTTTCGAGTTCCGCTGCCTCGGGCCGGACACGCCGCAGCACGCGGCGCAGTGGCTGCAGCGCTGGCCGCTGCGCAAATTCCCGCTCCTCGTCGACGGCGCGCGCAACGTCGTCGAGACGAGCATCATCATCGAATACCTGCACCTGACGCATCCGGGGCCCGTGCGCCTGCTGCCGGACGATCCGCTCGCGGCGCTGGACGTGCGCTTCATGGACCGCTTCTTCGACCTGCACGTGATGAACATGGTCCAGCACGCGGTGAACGGCGCGCTGACGGACGATGCGGCCAAACGCGCGGACGCCGTCGCGACGGCGGCGGAAAAACTGGAACTCGCCTACGAATGGCTCGAAGGCTACCTGGCCGGGCGCACGTGGGCGGCCGGCGACACGTTCTCGCTCGCGGATTGCGCCGCCGCGCCCGCGCTGTTCTACGCGGACTGGACGCATCCGATCGGGCCGCAGTACCCGACGCTGCGCGCCTACCGCGCGCGCCTGCTGGCGCGGCCGTCGTTCGCCCGCGCGGTGGACGAGGCGCGGCAGTACCGTCCCCTGTTCCCGCTGGGTGCGCCCGACCGCGACTGAGCGCGACCGAACGCCGGCGTCAGTAATCCCAGAACACCGGCACGTAGCGGTACGCGTCGCCATCCGCCATCACCCGCCCGATGGACGGGAACGGCAGGTGCGCCGCAACCAGCAGTCCGCCATCGATCATCAGCTCGCGGAACAGGCGGTCGCGCACCCTGGCCGCTTCTTCCGGATCGTGTTCGAAACCGTTCTGCCAGCCGGGATGCTCGAAGTTGACGGGAAAGACGGCATCGCCGGCGAACATCAGCCGCTTGCCGCCGGACGCCAGGTCGACCACGCAATGGCCGGGCGTATGGCCGCCGGTGCGCCGCGCCACCACGCCCGGCGCGACTTCGCGGCGCTCCTCGAAGACCTGCAGCCGGTCGCGGTATTCGTCGAGGAAGCGCGCGGCCGTCGAGCGCAGCACGGGCGGCACCGCGTCCGGCATGACCGTCAGCGAGAAATCGGGCGACGCCCAGAATTTCACTTCGGCGTCGGTCACGTGGATACGCACGTCCGGACGCAGTCTCTCCTTCACGCCGGGCGCCAGCAGTCCACCCACGTGATCCATGTGCATGTGGGTGATGACGATGTCCGTCACGGACGCGAGATCGATGCCGACGGCCTCCAGCCGCGCCGGGAACTGGCCGGCGCGCGGGAAGCCCGGGAACTGCGTGCCGACACCGGCATCGACGAGGATGGTCTGGTCGCCGCTGCGCACGACGAGCACGTTCAGCGGCCAGTCGAATTTGTCGGGCGGCAGGAACATGTGATCGAGCCAGTCCGCCAGCTCGGCCGGATCGGCGTTGGTCGCCATCGTCGTGGCGGGCAGCGGCAGCACGCCGTCGCTGACCACCATCACGTCGATGTCGCCGACCTTCAGCGCGTAACGGGACGGCACCAGTTCTTCGGGGCCGTGGCTGGCGGGGCGCAACGGGGTATCTACGGTAAGCATCATGGTCTCCTGAAAGAGGCCCGGGGATCGGGCATGGATGCATCGTAGAGACGAAGACCGCGGGCCAGAAGCCATGCGGGCGGGCGCACCGTGTTGCCCGCTACGCACCAAACCGCGATCAATGCGCGTACTTGCGCTGGACGTCGTCGTAGAACTGCTTCATGGTCCAGAACGCGAGCTTCTTCTTGCCGGCGTCCGTGACCAGGCCCTTGCGGTTCCAGAAATCCTGGTAGTACGGATGCTGGCGGCGCGGCGAGCGGAAGTCGACGAGCACCCACGGCGTCATCCCGCGCAGGCCCGGGATCGCGGACAGCATCTTGAACTGGTTGCGGTACAGCGTGTCCTGGTATTCCTCGCTCCAGCGCGTGTCGGCGTCGGCGTGGTAGCCGCCCAGCGCCTCGGCGCCGAATTCCGTCACCACGACCGGCTTGTTGTAGCGGACGTCGAAGCGGTAATTCAGCATCTCCGCATTGCTCGCCCAGTACCAGCCGGCGTACTCGTTGAAGCTGGCGAGATCGAGATAATCCGCGAGCGGATCCTCCACCGTGATGTCGCTGCCCTTGCGGTGGATTTCCAGCGCGGCCGCGACGAGGCGCGTGTCGTCCAGCGACCGCGCCGTCTTGGCGAGATTGCTCATGAACGTATTGCGCGGGCCGCCGATCGGCGTCTCGTTCCCCACCGACCAGACGACGACGCTCGCGCGGTTCTTGTCGCGCGTGACGAGGTCCGTCAGCTGCGCGTGCGCGTTGGCGTAGGTGTCGGGATTGGTCCACGAGATCGTCCAGTACACGGGCACTTCCGCCCACACCATCAGGCCCATCTCGTCGGCCAGGCGGATCATCTCTTCGCTGTGCGGGTAATGCGCGAGCCGCACGTAGTTGCAGTTCATCTCCTTGGCCCACTGCAGCAGCATGCGCATGTCGCCGGCGCCGCGCGGGCGGCCCGGGATCAGCGGGTTCTCCTCATGCATCGAGATCCCGCGCAGGAACACGGACTTGCCGTTCAGGAGGATGTCCTGGCCGCGCGTCTCGATGGTGCGGAAGCCGATGCGGTCGACGACCTTGTCGCCGCCGCCGGACAGCTCGACCGTGTACAGCTTCGGCTGCTCGGGCGACCAATACGTCAGTTTATTCACCGGGAAGTTCAGCGCCGCGCGGCCGTTCGCATCGGTGCGCACGGTGGTCCTGATGCCCGCTTCGGGAATGCTGACGGTCACCTGCTGCGCCTTGCTGTCCCCCGCCATTTGAATGAAACCTTCGATGCGGCGGGCGTCGCCCTTCGCCAGCTGCACCTTGTAGTCGGCGATGTACGTGGCCGGCAGCTCGGCCAGCAGCACGTCGCGCGTGATGCCGCCGTAGTTCCACCAGTCCGTGTTCACGGTCGGGATCTCGTCCTGGTGGCGCGTGTTGTCGGCCTTGACGACGACGACGTTGCGGCCCTTCGCCAGCTGGTCCGTCACGTCGAACTGGAACGGCGTGAAGCCGCCCTTGTGCATGCCGAGTTTTTTACCGTTCAGGTAGACGTGCGCCTCGTAGTTGACGGCGCCGAAGTACAGCGCGTAATGCTTGCCCGGCTTCGGGTCGGCCTGGAACGCCTGGCGCAGCCACACGGTGCCCTCGTACAGCTGCAGCTTTTCCGCCTGCGAGTTCCAGTCGCCCGGCACCTTCATCGTGGGCGCGTGGTCGAAGTCGTACTCGACCCACTCCGTCTTGTCCTTCGGCTTGCGGTCGTCGTAGAAGCCGCCCTTGCCGCTGTCCGACTGGTCGAACGGCATGTGGCGGTAGTCGTAGTAGCCGTTCTCGTACGGGTCGATGATGTAGCTCCAGCGGCCGTCCAGGCTCACGTGGCTGCGGGCGTAGATGTTCTGCGTGGGCGCCATCAGGCTGTCGGCGTGGCTCGCTTTCGATGGCTGCCCGGCGAGTTGGACATCGACCGGAGCGGCAGCATGCGCGGCGCAGGCCACCAGCGTCAATACAGAGAATTGCAGCGCGGCCGTCAGCCGGGCAAACGGGTGTGTCATGGCGTCTCCTGATGGTTATTCAGGGAATGGTAGCGCTGTCATCGCTCAGCTGCAAGATTTACAATCCGTGCGTTATACTCGCGGGATAAGGGGTGTTCACGCCATGTCGGCGTGACAGGTGTTACGCGCTGGTCGGGCCGCCACGCGGCCTTGTCACGACCCTATGCTTATACCCACGACCCTGCAAATGATCGGTGCCGCGCTGTTCGGCGTGGCCGTCCTCCACACCTTCTCCGTCAAGTATTTCGAGCGCCTCGCGCGCACGCACCCGCGCCATGCCGGCATCTGGCATCTGCTCGGCGAAGTGGAAGTCGTGTTCGGGTTCTGGGCGATGGTGCTGATGCTGTTCATGTTCGGCGTCGCCGGCCGCCACGAGTCCGTGGCGTACCTCGAGTCGCGCAACTTCACGGAGCCGATGTTCGTGTTCGCGATCATGGTCGTGGCGGGCAGCCGGCCGATCCTCGATTTCGCCCACCTGCTCGTGCGCACCGGCGCGCGCCTGCTGCCGCTGCCGCGGACGATGGCGCTGTGCTTCGTCGTGCTGTCCCTCGTGCCGCTGCTGGGCGCCTTCATCACCGAACCGGCCGCGATGACGCTGGCGGCCCTGCTGCTGCGCGACGGCGTGTTCGCGCGCAAAACGGGAGCACGTGATACGGGCCCGCGCCTGAAATACGCCATTCTCGGCGTCCTGTTCGTCAACGTCTCCATCGGCGGCACCCTGACGCCGTTCGCCGCGCCGCCCGTGCTGATGGTCGCGTCCACGTGGGGCTGGAACCTCGGCTTCATGCTGCAGACTTTCGGCTGGAAGTCCGCGCTGGCCGTCGTGACGAACACGATCCTGCTGCTCGTCGTGTTCCGGCGCTCCTTCCTCGCGCTGGGCGATGCGGCGGATGCCGTGGCCGATCCCGTGCCGCTGCCGGTCATCGCGATGCACCTGCTGTTCCTCGTGCTGATCGTCGTCTTCGCCCATCATCCGCAAGTCTTCATGGGCATCTTCCTGTTCTTCCTCGGCTTCACGGCCGCCTACCAGCGCTACCAGGACAACCTGATCCTGCGCGAGGCGCTGCTCGTCGCCTTCTTCCTGGCCGGCCTCGTCGTGCTGGGCGGCCTGCAGGCCTGGTGGCTCGCGCCGCTGCTGACCAGCATGAGCGCCGACGCCGTGTTCTTCGGCACCACCGCGCTCACGGCCATCACCGACAATGCCGCCCTCACCTACCTCGGCGCCCAGGTGCCCGGTCTCAGCCTCGCGTACAAGACCGCCCTCGTCGGCGGCGCGGTCGCGGGCGGTGGCCTGACCTTGATCGCCAACGCGCCCAACCCGGCCGGCGCCGCGATCCTGAGAGACAGCTTTCCCGACCGCGCGATCAGTCCCCTCGGGCTGCTCGCCGCCGCAACACCGCCCACGCTGATCGCGGTGGCGGCCCTGCACTTCCTCTGATCCCTGACCTGGAGACGCAAGCAATGAACGACCTGGTGAACGCCATCAACGGCATCGTATGGAGCCCGGCCCTGATCGCCCTGTGCCTGGGCGCCGGCCTGTATTTTTCGGTGCGCTCGCGCTTCCTGCAGTTGCGTCATCTACGGGAGATGGTGCGCCTCATGATGGAAGGGAAAAGCTCGGCCGAAGGCGTATCGTCGTTCCAGGCGCTGGCCATGACGCTGGCCGGCCGCGTCGGCACCGGCAACATCGCGGGCGTCGCGACGGCCATCACGTTCGGCGGCCCCGGCGCCGTGTTCTGGATGTGGGCCGTGGCCTTCCTGGGCGCGAGCTCCGCGTTCGTCGAGTCCACGCTCGGCCAGGTCTACAAGGAGCAAATCCACCGCGAGTTCCGCGGCGGGCCCGCGTTCTACATCGAGAAGGGCCTGGGCATGAAGTGGTATGCGTGGATCTTCGCCGTCGTCACCGTGTTCGCCACCGGCGTGCTGCTGCCGGGCGTGCAGGCGAATTCGATCGCGGAAGGCCTGCGCAACGCCACCGGCATCGACGCCAACGTCACCGCCGCGCTGCTCGCCATCGCCCTCGGCTTCATCATCTTCGGCGGCGTCAAGCGCATCGCCCACTTCGCCGAAATCGTCGTGCCGTTCATGGCGCTCGCGTACATCATCGTCGCCTGCGTCATCATCTTCCTGAACTGGCAGCAGCTGCCGGACGTGCTCTCGCTGATCTTCAGCTCGGCCTTCGGCCTCGATGCCGGCTTCGGCGCCATCGTCGGCATGGCGATCCAGTGGGGCGTCAAGCGCGGCGTGTATTCGAACGAAGCGGGCCAGGGCACCGGACCGCACGCCTCGTCCGCCGCGGAAGTCAGCCATCCGGCCAAGCAGGGCCTCGTGCAAGGCTTCTCGGTCTACATCGACACGCTGTTCGTGTGCTCGGCGACGGCCTTCATGCTGCTGATTACCGGCCAGTACAACGTCGAAGGCCCGGACGGCACCGCGATCCACACGGGCGTCCACGGCGTCGCGTCGGGTCCGGGCTATGTGCAGACGGCGCTGGAAAACGTGATGCCGGGCTTCGGCTCGCTGTTCGTCGCCCTCGCCCTGCTGTTCTTCGCGTTCACGACGATCGTTGCCTATTACTACATCGCCGAAACCAATATCGCGTACATCAACCGCACCGTGCACCGCCCATGGATGACGCTCGTGCTCAAGGTCTGCATGATCGGCGCGACCGTGTACGGCTCGGTGAAGACGGCCGACGTGGCGTGGGCGCTGGGCGACCTGGGCGTCGGCCTGATGGCCTGGCTGAACATCGCCGCGATCCTGCTGCTGCGTAACGTGGCCTTCAAATGCCTGCGCGACTACGAAGCGCAGCGCGCGGCGGGCAAGGATCCCGAATTCGATCCGGCCGCTCTGGGCATCGAGCGCGCCGATTACTGGGTCAAGCGGGCTGCCGGCCGCCGCCAGCAAGGCACGGAGACGGTCGCGGCCAAGGTGTGAACAGATCGTCATCGATTTGGCGCGTGAGTGTGGCTATTTGTCCCAATGCGTCGAAACCATTTGTAATTACCGGGAGGAACCTGCAAGAATAAATTACCATGACGAAACTAAATTTCTCCGAGAGAAAAACCGAAGAGCCAGCGCTCGCAGCGCTGGCGCAAGGATTACGTCGTCTCACCGCGGACGCCAGTGTGGAGACACTGCAGCAGGAAACGGTGGCCGTTGCGGTGTCGCTGTGCGGCGCCGAGCGCGGATACTGGGCGGCCGCCGGCGAGACGGCCTGTATTGGAGACACGACCTGTTTCGCGGTCGGCGACGGCATGGTCGTGCTGGAGCATGCGCAGGCAGTCGACGCCGCGCTGCTCGACATCCTCGCCACCGCGGCGTCCATCGCGCTGACGAACGCGGCCCTGCGGGAACAGAGCCGGCAAGACCGGTCGGCGACAGGACTGGCGTTCGAACACACGCTGCTGCACACCCTCGTCGACAACATCCCCTTCCGCATCTACGCCAAGGACCGGGACAGCCGTTTCCTGTTCGGGAATAACCGCATGGCCCGCCTGGCCGGCGTCGAGACACCGCCGCAACTGATCGGCAAGACCGACTACGATTTCTTCCCGGCCGAGCTGGCGGCCAAATACTTCGCCGACGAAAAGCAGGTCATGGATTCCGGCCAGTCGCTGTTCGATTACGAGGAATTGGTCGAGGACCAGGACACGGGCGAATTGGGCTGGACCGTGACGACCAAGGTGCTGCTGCGCGGCGCGGACGGCGCGGTGAACGGCATCGTCGGCATCGGCTACGACATCACGCAGCGCAAGCAGATGGAAGAGCGCCTGCGCGAGCGCACGCAGGAACTCGAAGAGGCCAATGCGCGGCTGGAAGCGGAGAAGGAACAGCAGCAGGTCCTGATCCGCAAGCTGAGCGACATGCAGGGCCAGCTGCTGCAGTCCGAAAAAATGGCCTCGATCGGCCTGCTGGCCGCCGGCGTCGCCCACGAGATCAACAATCCGCTCGCGTTCATCAGTTCGAATTTCGGCGCGCTCGAACGCGACGCGAAAGACATCCTGAAGCTCATCAGCGCATTCGAAGGCGTCGAAGGGCTGCTGCCGGGCGACGCGCGCGCTCCGGTCGCCTTCATGAAGGAAGACATCGGGCTGGACGACATCCGCCAGGACCTCGACGCGCTGTTCGCCGAATCGCGGGAAGGCCTGCAGCGCGTAAAGCACATCGTGCAGAACCTGAAGGATTTCTCCCGGCCCGGCGGCACGGAAAAGGAAATGGCCGATCTCGAGCAGGGATTGGACAGCACCCTGAACGTGGCCTGGAACGAAATCAAGTACAAGGCGGACGTCGTCAAGGAATACGCCGGCGTCCCCGAGCTGTATTGCCTGCCCTCGCAGATCAACCAGGTCTTCCTGAACCTGCTCATCAACGCGGCCCACGCCATCGAGGGCAAGGGCACGATCATCGTGCGCACCGGCCATGACGAGAAGGTCGTCTGGGTCGAGATCGAGGACAACGGATGCGGGATCGCGCCGGCGCACCTGGATCACATCTTCGAACCCTTCTTCACGACCAAGCCCGTTGGCAAAGGGACCGGGCTCGGGCTGTCGATCGTGTACGGGATCGTGCAGGGGCATCAGGGCACGATTGGTGTGAAGAGCGAAATGGGCAAGGGAACCGTGTTCAGGGTGGCGTTGCCGCGGACGTAGCCCAGCTGCGCCGCACTGCGCCCTGTTCGGGGGCGCCCCACAACACCTTGCCGGGGTTGAGGATGTTCTGCGGATCGAACACGCGCTTGATGGCCCGCATCAGTTCCACCGCGGGCAGCCCCGCTTCCTGCACCAGGAAATCCATCTTGTGCATGCCGATGCCGTGCTCGCCCGAGCACGTGCCGTCGAGGCGGATCGCACGGGCCACCAGCCGGGCGTTGAGCAGTTCCGCGCGTTCGCGCTGCTCGGGCTGGTGCGGATCGATCAGGTAGCCGAAATGGAAGTTGCCGTCGCCGACGTGCCCGACCAGCGAATACGGCACGCCCATCTCGTCCGCTTCGCGCACCGACTCGAGCAGGCATTCCGCCAGGCGGCTGATCGGCACGCACGTGTCGGTGCTGATCGCGCGGCAGCCGGGTATCGAGGCGATGGCCGCGAAATAGGCATGGTGGCGCGCCGTCCAGAGCCGCGACCGCGCTTCGGGGTCGGTCGCCCAGGCGAACGCCGCGCCGCCGTGCTCCCCCGCCAGGGCCTCGACCGTTTCCGCCTGTTCGCGCACCGAAGCCGGCGTGCCGTGGAATTCCATCAGCAGCATCGGTTCTTCGCGCAGATCCAGCTTGCTGTACCGGTTCACCATCCGCACGGTGTTCGCGTCGATCAGCTCCATGCGCGCGATCGGAATGCCGGATTGGACGATGTCGATCGCGGCGCCCACCGCGTCGGCGATGCCCGGGAACGAGCACACGGCCGCGGACTGCGCTTCCGGCAGCGGATGCAGACGCACGACGATCTCGGTGAACACGCCGAGCGTGCCTTCGCTGCCCACCATCAGCCGGGTCAGGTCGTAGCCCGCACTGCTCTTGCGCGCACGCGTCCCGGTATGCACGATCTCGCCCGCGGCCGTGACGACCTGCAGCGCGAGCACGTTCTCGCGCATCGTGCCGTAGCGTACGGCGTTGGTGCCGCTGGCACGGGTGGCGCACATGCCGCCGATCGACGCGTCCGCGCCCGGATCCACGGGGAAGAACAGCCCCGTGCCCTTGAGGGCCTGGTTCAGCTGCATCCGCGTCACACCCGGCTGCACGGTGGCCGTCATGTCCGCGGTATCGATGGCGAGCACGCGGTTCATGCGGCTCACGTCCAGGCTGATGCCGCCCCGTACCGCCAGCAGATGACCTTCCAGCGACGACCCCGCGCCGAACGGGATCACCGGCACCGCGTACCGGCCCGCCAACGCGAGCAGCGCCTGGACGTCCGCGACGTCCTCGGCGAACACCACCGCGTCCGGCGGATTCACGTCCACGAACGACGATTCGTCGCGGCCATGCTGTTCGCGCACCGCGGCGGCGGTCGAGCAACGGGGGCCGAAGCGGGCTTGCAGTTCGGCTAATAACGGTGCCGGCAGGCCCTGGTCCGGGGCTGGGGTCATACGGTCATTCATTCCAAATTCCTGGTGATGTTGGTGTGTTCGGAAAGATTGTCTCACTACCCGGCGATTTCTTTCTTGAAGGATTGCTACGCCACAGAAATTTTTCGCCAAAAAAAGTGAACTTAGGAAGTTTCCCTGCCTCAAAGCTTACTCATTAACTTGCTGAGCCAGGCTTCTCCCGATGAAAAAAACCACTGTTTTCGCTTCCAACATCCGTGCAAACGTTCTCCTGTCCTGCGGCGCCGTCGTGCTGCTCGCAGCGGCCCCGATGGCTTCCGCCGTCGCCAAGGATTTGTATGTCTCCACAACCGGCTCCGACTCGAATCCCGGAACGCAAACCGCGCCGGTGAAGTCGATCGCGCGTGCCGATGCGCTCGCAAGCGCCGGCACCGTCATCCACGTTGCCGCAGGCACGTATCGGGTCTCCGCGCCCGCGCTGGACAACGCCGGCATCAAGACGAGCAAGAGCGGTACCGCAACCGCCCGCATCAAGTTCGTCTCGGACGTGAAATGGGGGGCGAAGATCATCGTGTCGGGCACCGGTATCACGTGGGATTCGCGCGGCAGCTATGTCGATATCGACGGTTTCGACATCTCCGGCTCGGGCCGTCACGGCATCCTGGCCGCCGGCGCGAACCTCACGATGACCAACAACTTCATCCATGACCTGACCATCAGCGGCGGTTGCAACGGCAGCGGCGGCGCGGCCATCGATACCTATGGCCCGGTCGGCGGTGTCGCCATCGACCGCAACGTGGTGCGCAACATCGGTGCTTCGATGATCGGCAAGTGCAATACCGTGCAGGGCATCTACATCGCGAACGCAAACAATGTCGTCACGAACAACCTCGTCTCGGGCGTTGCCATGGCCGGCATTCAACAATGGCACGGCGCGACCGCGTCGACGATCGTCAACAACACGGTCTTCCGCAGCAAGGACGGTATCCTGCTGGGCCAGGGCGATGCCGGCACGACCACGGGTTCGGCCAACAACTACGTCGCCAACAACGTCGTGTATGACAACACGACCTACGGCATCGTCGAACTGGGCAAGATGGCCGGTAACAACCGTTATGTGAACAACCTGGTGGCAAAAAGCGGCACCGCCATGCGCGTGGCGGGTAGCGTCAGCGGCACGATTTCGTCGGATCCGCTGTTCGTGGCCTACCAGGCCAACGGCACCGGCAACTATCGCCTGTCGAGCAGTTCGCCGGCGATCGACCGCGGTACGTCGACGTCGGCACCTCGAGTCGACCTGATGCTGGTGGCACGCCCCCGTGGCGCGGCCGTCGATATCGGCGCCTACGAGTTCTAAGACGGCTCTTTACTTCGCTGGCGCGGGCGCGTCGACGTGCTCGTAACTGAAAATGCGTGAGATGCGCCACTGCTTCCCCTGCAAGAGCATCAGATGCGAAAAGTTCGCATGCCCCGCCAGCGTCTCGGGTGCGCCCGCAGGCCGCGCATAGAACCGATGTTCGCCGGTGACGATCGCGCCATACAGCGTCTCGCCCTGGCGCATCGGGAAAAAGCGGATCGTTCCCGGCACGGCTTCACGACGCAATTTGACCGGCGCGCTCTTCATGCCGTCGTTCACCGCGGACAGCGCCTTCTTGCCGATTACCTTGCCGCCACGGTCGTGATAGAACTCGACGTCCGACGCCAGCCAGGCGTTCATGCCATCCGGATCGGCGCGGTTATAGGCTTCCCAATAGGCCTTGTCGGCGGCCCGTGCACCGGCATCCCACGCGGTATCGGCGGCCGGATGGGCCAGCGCGGCGGTGGATACCATGGCAAGCATGGCGATGGATGTCGATACTAGACCGTGCACGAACATGAATCCTCCGGTAAGAATCCATGAATTATAGCTGTGCAGTATTCACGGGCGTTGTATCCCGCCACGCGCCATCGATACGCTCGATGCACGTCGCGATCGCCGCCTTGGCGTGACCGAGCACGGTATATGAGGCGAAGAATTCGGTGAGGACGTTGCCGTGATCGAAGCAGGTCGCCGCGCCAATGCGGCGGCCGGTGCTGTCGTCGACGGCTTCGAACTCCAGGCTCGCGCCGCCGGTTGTGACAGGACCGACCAGCAGCAGCGTCATCGCGTTGACCATCCGATTGGGTGTTTGGAGTTCGGTCACCGCCACGCGCAGCCGTACCCGGCCTGCCGCGCCTGGCGCCGCCGGGATCTTGCTCACCTGACGATGCAGTTCGGCGTCGACATAATCCAGGACTTCGCGCTGTTGCGCGTCGTCGAGCCCTTCGATGCGGCCGGAACTTGTCTTGATCAACGGATGTTCCACCACGACTTCGGCGTAACGGCCCGGGTCGAAGCCGGGCTCGCGGAACATCAATACATGCTCGTATCGCGTCGGCGCAAGCGTCTCATACGTATCGAGGAATCCCGAGCGCGTCATGCCGTTCGTCGCGCACCCGGAAAGCACTCCCGCTATGCACAGCAACATTCCGCCGCGGATTGATGCGCTTTGCTTGTTCATGGATGGACTCCTCAATCAAACCGGATATACGGTTTGATAATTTTGCTCGTCCACCCTTGGCGGCAGTTGGGGCGCCTCAAGGGAACCACTCAACGGTTCAATGCCGGGTACCGTCCAACATCGCTGCAAATCCTTGCGCTCGCGGCATCCCGGCACACGTGAGCATCGTCGGTTCAACGCCCGGCGAACCCGCCGTCCACCACAGGCTATGGCCTTGCAACGCCGCCGCGGCGATACGCTCGCCCACGTTCTCGTCCAGCGCAAAACGCCATGTGCCATTCACCGGCACAGGCTGCGCATCCTTCGCCACCCCAGGCTCCGGCATGCCATCGAACTGCGCCAGCCCGAACGCCGGGTCCAGCGACGCCCGCGCCAGATCCTCGAGCGCGTCGTACCAGGCCACATGCTTGTGAAACCAGTCCAGCAACGGCGGCGCACCGACAGCACCGATCATCAGCGGAAAGTAGCGCCCGACGCGATCCACGCTCGGCATCATCACGCCGCCCAATCCTTCCGGCCCAAGCACCCCGGGTGAAATCGCAAACCGCCACACCGGACTGGTGAGATAGTGATTCAACCACTGATCCCCGAGCTGCTGCTGGCTCGCATGAATGCACTGCTGCAGCCACGCATCCCAGGCCGCAGCCAGCCCGTCCGGCAGCCCGCGCGACACGAAGTCACCGAGCGTGGAGACCTTGCCGAAGTACCCGGTCACAGCTTGTCCACGCAGCGGAACTGTTCCAGCACGGCGCGGCGGAACGGGTTGACGACGCTGCTCGCGGTCAGTTCCAGCGCGGCCTTGCGGCCATCGGCATCGAACGTGACCTTGTAGCGCTCGCCCTGCGCGGTCGGTTCGACCGTCGCCTTGTCGAGCATGCGGAACCACGCCCACGGGCCTTCCGTGTGCAGCGAGCCATGCGCGCTCGCGGGCGTGACGTCGAGACGTACCTGCCCGCTGCCCTTCCCGCTCGGCAGCTGGAACGATGCCGGCGCCAGTGCGCCCGGCGCCGCGGTCAGGGCCTGGCCGTCGATGTCGAGCACGAACTTCGTGATGGCCGGGTCGAGCGCCACCGGCTTCAGGTCGAAGCGCATCGAGGCCTGGCGGCCGCCGTTCGCGAAGAACGCGTCGCGGATTTTTGCCGCGCGCTGGAATTCGTCGAGCGTGGATTGCGGGATGCCGAGCGTGCCGTCGTTCGCGGTCGCGCGCCAGCGCCATTGGGCGCCGCCCATGTCGACGTATTGCGCGAGGTTCTTCGCGAAGAAGTCGTCGATCAGGCCACCCGGCGCGAACATGCGGCCGAAGTCGTCGGCGGTGACATCCTGCGCGGCGGACTTCACGATCGGGTAGCGGCCCGCGACGGCCTGGCGGCAGAACTGCGCCGGGCCCGCGGTCCACAAGGCGTTCAAGCGTTCGCGTTCGCTGCCGGACGTGAGGCCCGCGCCGCCGTTGTCGATCGACTTCAGCATCGTTCCCAGCGGGGCCGGCTTGCCGTCCGCTTCCAGCTTCACTTTCGCGAGCGCGTCGCCCGGCGGCGGCGGTGCGCCCGTGCGCTTGGCGGCGGCGGCGCTGTCCAGGTAGACGGCGACGTCCTTCAGCATGCCCAGCGACTGGTCCAGCGGCGACGGCGTCCCCATCGTCATCTTGTGCAGGTCTTCGAAGTGCGCGTCGACCGGGTTCGCGGCCTTCACCGGTGCGGCGGGCGCGGCATCGTCCGTGCTGGCCATCGCGCTTTCCAGCTTCTTCTTGTAGGCGTCCAGCTTGCCCCTGACGGCGGCCGTGACCGATGCGGCCATGGGTGCCTTGGTGCCGCCCAGCGTCGTCTCCTTGCTGGCCGCGACGAGGAATTTACGCATCGGCGACTCCGCGCCGGACAGCAAATTGGTGATGCGCGCGCCCTGCTCCAGCGTCCCGAACGGACGCAGGCTCACGTCGGCCAGCAGCGCATCCCATTGCGCGATGTAGTCGTCGTAGTACAGGCGCAGCACGGCCTGGCGGACCTGGTCGCGGTTGCCGGCCTGCGTCGCTTCCTGCTGCGCGAGCACCCAGCGTTCCTTCTCGACGTCGTCGACGGCTTCGTTGCTCGTCTCGAGGAATCGCGCGTAGCCGGCGGGCGAGTACATGCCGTTCACGCCGCGCGTGATCGGCTCTCCGCTCTTGCGGACGAAGACGTTCGCGGCTTCGCGTCCGCCCGCGCTGGCGGGGCTGAATTCCGGCAGTTTCTCGCGCATCAGCTGGCGCTTCAGGCGGTTGTAGACGCGCTGTTCGAGCGGCATGCGCGCCAGCGTCAATCGCGTATCGCTGATCAGTTGCGGATCCAGCCGCGGCATCGCCTGGCCGTCGCGGAAGTTTTCCATCAGCGCCAGCTCGTGCGCGGCCAGCGCCGCTTTTTGATCGTCGTTCGCGTCCTTCAGGTTGCGCGCATCGTCCAGCGCGGCCCACGCGGCGACGGATTCGGCGTCGAAGTGGCTCGCGTCGCCCAGCATCAGATAGACGCGCAGCACTTCGTACAGGTACTCGGGACTGTTGGCCGCGCTCCTGCGCAGCTGGTCTTCCATGCGCTGCTGCAGGCGCGGCAGCAGCGTGTCCTGCAGCACCTTGCGGTAGGCGATGCGCGCGGCCTCGCCCAGCTTGTCGCCCTGGTACAGGCCGAAGCGGTTCAAAAGAGGCGCGCCCTTGTCGCGGTCGTCGTAGCCGCCCGGCAGCGTGCGCAAGGCGTCCAGCACGGGCAGCAGTTGCACCGTCGATCCCTGCGCGGGCAATGCCGCCACCTGCTTGGCGATGTCCGCCGATTTCGCTTCCATGTCGGCGACGTACGCGCGGTTGCGCACATAGCTCGTGATCATGCCGGCCCCCAGCAGTACGAAGGCGACGGCGATTGCCGCAACCGCGCCCCACTGGATCACGCGCCGGCGCTTCTCCAGCGCGTGGTTCACGCCGGCCAGTTCGGCCTCGGGGAAGATCACCTGCTGCAGCAGGTTCGTGATGAAGTAGCTGCGGCCGCTGGCGGCGTTCGGCGCCAGCGCTTGTCTCTCCAGGCCGAAGGACGCGGCCATCGCACTCATCACGCGGTCCAGCGGGCTGCCTTCCTGCGTGCCGCTGCTGAAGTACACGCCGCGCAGCAGCGCCTGGCGTTCGTAGCGGTTCGATGCGAACACGTCGTCCAGGAAGCGTTTCAACACGTCCTCGATGCCCGCGAACTGCTGCGGGAAGCTGTAGACCAGCGCGCGCTTGTGCGGATCGCGCTCCTGCTGCATGCGCGCCAGCACGCGCTCCTGCAGGCGCTGTTCCAGCTGCTCGAATTCGGCGGGGAACGCGGCCAGCGCGGCGTCGCCATCCATGCCGTCCTGCAGCGGGAACGTCATGCCCCACACCTGCGCGCGTTCCTCGCGGCCCAGCGCATCGAAGAATTCGACGAAGCCGCCCAGCAGGTCGCACTTCGTCACGAGCACGTAGACCGGAAAGCGCACGCCCAATTGATCATGCAGTTCCTTCAGGCGGTCGCGGATCGCTTGCGCATTTGCTCGACCTTCTGCTTCCGTGTCCTGCAGCAGGTCGCGTAGGGGCACGGTGACGATCACGCCGTTGATGGGACGGCGGCGGCGGTATTTTTTCAGCAGTTGCAGGAAGCCCGTCCATGCGGCCTTGTCGGCGCCCGCGTTGCTGTCCTGCGTCGTGTAGCGGCCGGCCGTATCGAGCAGTACGGCGTCGTCCGTGAACCACCAGTCGCAGTTGCGCGTGCCGCCCACGCCTTTGACGCCGCCTTTGCCCAGCGCGTCCGCGAGCGGGAATTTCAGGCCGGATTGCGTCAGCGCCGTCGTCTTGCCGCTGCCCGGCGCGCCGATGAACATGTACCACGGCAGCTGGTACAGGCCGCCCTTGCCGCCCGTCTTCGCCTTCTTCAGGATCGCGATGGCGTCCTGCATGCGCTTGTTCAGCTGCGCCACTTCGGCGGCGCCTTCCTCGGGTGCGGGCGCGGACTTCGCATCCTCGCCGGCCACGCTCTTCATCAGTTCGCGGTTGGCGCGCCACGCCTTGAACCAGCGCCAGCCCAGCCAGCCGGCCCACAGCGCGAAGACGATAAGGATGAAGGTCCAGCGCACCGTCTCCGATGCGAACGGATAATGGCCGTCGTAGGACACCAACGGTAACTCGAACCAGATGACCAGCGCGAGCAGCAGCGCGCCCAGGAAGGCCAGCACGGCGGGCTTGATCAGCCAGGTGAAGAACTTTTTCATTGCGGTTGTCGTGTTGGTCTCAAGGTGCGGTGGCAGGCGTCAGCAGGACGATCTCCACGCGGCGGTTGCGCGAGCGGCCGGCCGGCGTGTCGTTCGACGCGAGCGGTTCGGAGTCGCCGCGGCCCTCCACGCTGTAGCGCGCTTCCGGGCCGGCGCGTTCGGCCAGCAGGTCGCGCACGGCGGTCGCGCGGGCCTTCGAGAGTTCGTAATTGGACGGGAAGCGCGCCGACAGGCCGGGTTTCGTATTGTCCGTGTGGCCCACGACGATCACCTTGCCGGACACGGTCTTCAGCGCGTCGCCGATGCGGCCCAGCAGGCCGAGGTATGCCCCGGAGACGTCGCCGCTGCCCGATGCGAACACGCCGTCGCCGCGCAGGGTGACGACGGAGCGGTCGGCGCTGTCGACGACGGTGACGAGGCCTTGCGCGATTTCCGGTGCGAGGAAGCCGGCCAGGCGCGGCACGGCCGGTGCCGGAGCGGCAGGCGTCGCGACCGGCGGCGGCGCCGTCTTCAGCGACAGCAGGTTCGCGAACACCGGATCGGACGCATTGCCCAGGCGATGGCCGAGGAACAGCTGCAGCAGGATCAGGATGACCGCGGCGCCGGCGGCCATGATCCACACGGGGACCATGCGCCACAGCGGCTCGCCCTTGCCAGTGGCGCCCTTCCAGTGCGGCGACAGCTCGGTTTCGACGGGCGTCTTCTGCTGTGCGATCAGCTGCTGCAGGCGTTCGCGCAGCGCGTCCAGCTGGCTGCGGCCGTTGTCGATGACGCGGTAGCGCCCTTCCAGGCCAAGCGCGAGGCACAGATACATCAGCTCCAGCGCATCGACGTTGTCCTTCGGCGCCTGCGACAGCTTCTGCAGGATCAGGAAGAACTTCTCGCCGCCGAACGCCTCGTTGTGGAACGCGACGAGCAGGCTGCGGCTGGCCCACACGCCGCCACCGCCCCACGGCGTCGACGAGATGGTCTCGTCCAGCAGGGTGCACAGCGCATAGCGGGCGGCCGCGATCTGGTCGTGGTTCACGTGCGCGGCCTTGGCGCTGGTCTCGAACGTCTTGATCGCCTGGATCAGCTGCATGCGCAGCGCTTCCACGTCCGGATGCGACGCCATG
Source organism: Massilia sp. CT11-108 (assembly GCF_047302915.1). Classification (NCBI taxonomy): domain Bacteria; kingdom Pseudomonadati; phylum Pseudomonadota; class Betaproteobacteria; order Burkholderiales; family Oxalobacteraceae; genus Massilia; species Massilia sp. CT11-108. The sequence goes on from NZ_JBKYMO010000033.1 coordinate 23,729, forward strand.
CGGCGCAGCGGCGGCACGAGGTCGAGCAGCGGATTCGCGGCGCGCACGAGCGGATTCAGGCCCACGCCGTGCAGTTGCGCCGGTGCGCCGCATGGCGTCGCATCCGGACGTGGGAGCGCTGCGCATTCAGCTGATACAGGCGCTCAAGACGGTAGAGACCAGCGCCCAGGCCG